>JABDLO010000325.1 GCA_013002995.1 Saprospiraceae bacterium
GTGTATACAATGTTGATGATAAACATTCAATTATATTGATGTGTGATAAACATCATCATGGATTAAAGCAATCACTGGTCCAGAGAATTAGGAAGCATGTGAGAAGGATACCCAATATCGAATTCTACTTAGATGATACACTTGATGAGATAGAAAGAATCGATGCCCTCTTTGATAAATTGAAGAAAAAATAAATTTGCTACATCGGATCTACAGCAATTCTACGCGCCAATTCTGCAGGAATAACAACAGACTTCGTTCCTGTCCTGATTTTTATTGCATCAATTCCTATGCTTTCTATTTGAATAATAGACTCCGGCATAATTCCTATTTCCCATAATTCACTTTCGATCTTTTGACTTTTTTGAATTGGAGAAATTTTAGACTTGGATTTTGGGCGCTGGTTAAGCAATGAATTACTTCCCATGACACTTTTAGGTGGAATTGGAGATCCATGAGGATCCTGGGAAGGAAATCCTAATTTTTCATCAAGCTCGTCTAGTAATTCTTCAGGTAGAAAATGTTCAATTCTATCTGCCTCGTCATGAATCTGAGTATCCAATAAACCCATTTTATTTACTTGGTAAGACTCCCATAACCGATGAGCCCTTATCAATTGGTCTGTTATTTCTTTTCCCTTCATGGTCAAAGCAACTGATCCGGATTGAAGAGAAAGAAGACCTTCATTCATTAATGATTTAATATGACGATTGACTACCGCCTTATTCAAAGAAAGTTTTGTACTTATGATTTGTGGATCTACTGTCTCATCTATACTCGTTTTACTGATCATTCTCAATACATCTTCTCTTTCAACTTTATTCTTTTGATTTCTCTTATTAATCATCCGCGACAGATAACCTTTATCGGGAGCAAAAATTACAGCCACAAAGTAGATAACGGTAGTAAGTACAACCATTAATGGTCCCGGAGTTGTGTCCAACATGATGGCAAGAACCATCCCACCTACAGCAGATATTAATCCCAAAAACCCTGCAATAACCAATACTCGTTTTAACCGATCTGATAACAGTAATGCCGTAGATGCAGGAGTAATGAGCATTGCAACTACAAGGATTACTCCCACTGATCTAAGTGCTGCAACTACAGAAAAAGATAATAATAGCATCAAGAAATAATGAATACTCTTAACACTAATACCCATTGTCTGAGCAATAGTCGGCTGGAATGTTGTTATAAAAAGGTACCTGAATAAAAGCACCATACTGATCAGCGTATAAATGGTAACAGCGGCAGTGATGATTAAATCTTCCGTCGAGATTCCTAAAATATTTCCAAATAAAAAATCCTTGAGGTCCAAATGTGCTCCTTGCTCCTGACTGAGCCATGATATACCAATTACACCCAGGGAAAACATTGCTGTAAATACAATCCCAATTGCTGCATCATTCTTAGTGGTTGAATTGTGTTGAAGCCATGTTATTACAACAGCAGTAATCAATCCTGCCATGACCGAACCTATGAAAAACCCAATTGTACTGTAACCTACTACAATAAATGCTATGAAGATGCCAGGTAAAATGGCGTGAGATAGAGCATCCCCTATTAAAGACATATTCCTCAGCACTATAAAACATCCGATGACCCCACACATCACTCCTACCATTGAGGACGCTAAAATGGCTCTGATTGCCCACTCTGATGATAATACCTCCAATAAATCCACAACGCGAATTTATTCAAATCTACTGATTATTAAATGAATCAAATAATTTTTTTAGACTTATCTAAATTATAATCTGCTTCTCGGATGATTCCCTCTTTCATTGCATATGGAGAGATACAGATGGAATGCAATCCGACGTGATCAATGATGTATTTCATTAGCAGATAAGCCACAACTATCAGCCTGGCTCTATTTTCAGGGATCCTTGGATCATCAATTCTATCCTGAATTTTCGATTTTCTCAAATAATTAAATTGATCATTAAAGTGATTGATTTCAACACATGTCACTTTGCTCCTGCTTGGCTCTATTCCAAGCATCATCTCTACCACTTCAAATGACCCTGATGCACCAATTAATTCCTTCACCGGCTGCATAGAACACACCTCTAACAATTCTGAGAATTGGTCTCTAAAGTATACCACTAATGATTCCTCTTCTTCAATGGAGAGAGGATCAGTGGTGACAAATTGATTATACAAGTAAGTTACACCTGCCTTATAAGACCTGGACCACACCTTACCGCTCTGATTATATAAAATAAATTCAGTACTCCCTCCACCGATATCCATGATCAATGAATGCTTTTGTTCTTCCCCAGGGCGGAGCAGGCTGATACCTTTATATATCAATTCAGCTTCTTTATCTCCTGAAATGATCTTTGCTTCAAAGCCGAGCTCTTTTTTAACCCGATTTAAGAAAGCCATTCCATTGTGTGCTGAACGGAAAGCTTCAGTAGCTACAGCTTCGACAGCATCAACCTTGTAGAGGCTGATGTGTTCTTTAAACTCCTTCAATGCTGACCAGGCTCGTTCAAGAGAATCATTGCCGATCTGCTCCAATCCTGACTCTGCAAGATTGACCCACTTGCGCAATCTGAATATCTCAACCAATCGATTGCCTTCCACATATGCAATCAGCATGTGAAAAGTATTTGTCCCCATATCTATCGCAGCTATGTGGTTATTGGGTAACATTCATCTGGTTTAGAAATTGTGAATAAAACTGAATACTGGAAGGAGCCATCTGGTTGGCATACACTGCTTTCCCCTCTTCATAAAACAAATAATAATGACAATCCGGCGGAGCGAAGAATAAATCTGCCTCTATTATGATTTCTCCTTCCACCTGATAGAAAACTCTGGCAATGGACTTACAATTATTATTCATTACCGGTTCTCTCCCTATTCCAGCTATCTTGGTTTGAATACTCGGTCGTTCTGATTGACTTAGACTGAATGGAAGGTCATGAAAGATATAGTCAATTAATTGGACATTATCAAAAAGGTAGGATTGTTGTTGCAGCGGCATAACAGGTAACATAGGCTCAACCTTAACATTGGCTGCTGCTGAATCATCAACTTTTTGTTTGCATGAAATCATTGACATAATGATCAATACCAAAACCACCATTCTTCCAATCTTCAATTTTTTACTCAGGATCATAAATTTATTTCTAGTCTAAAATTTAAAAAATAACTAATCAGTGCAGTTTCTGCTCTGGAAGGAATGTCAATAGCTCCCACTACACTTCTTGTATATCTGAAACCAATCCATACATTATTAACCATCATATATGATATTCCTGCTAAAAATGACAGATCATGATTTCTGAAATTTTCATTATCATTCACTCCACCTCCCGGAGATTTCCCTTCAATCAAATATGAATATGCAAGACCAGGAGATAATTTTATTTTATATTTTCCTAATCCCTCGTCTTTAAGCAACATAAAATTAGAAATCAATGGTAAGGAAGCATAATTTAAGCTCGTACGCAATCGATCATCATCTTCGCCTCCAAAAGCAAATCCATCCTGACTACCCCGCTGACAGTATAACATCTCCAAAGAAAACTTTAAGTTTTCTCTATAAGGATAATAAATAGAGATCCCTGCTTGAATTCCAGGCTTATTATAGCCATATAATAGATCACCATCTATCTGAGCAGCATTCATTCCCACTACAACTGAAGCTTCAAATTTCTGTGCAGAAATTCCTAATCCACTTGAAAGACATATAACAATGATCAATAATACCTTCACGTATACTTTCTTATCATTTTTTAATTGGTCTCAAGTTAAAATATTTGACAATCTTTGCGATGTATAAGACATATTATTATTTTCGTTATATGATAATAATCATAATGTGATGCGAGCAACCAGAACAACACTTAAAAAACTTGAAGCAATTTTTCAGGACCTTGACTATACCATACGGTATGAAAAGGGAAATTTTAACTCTGGCTATTGCATTGTAGAAGAGCGGCGGATTGTTGTTATTAACAGATTTTTTGATACGGAAGGCAGGGTCAATAGCTTATTGGACATTTTAAGTCAGATCGTCGTTCACCTGGAATTGCTTTCTGAATCTTCACTGGATTTTTACAACAAGATCCTTAAATCAGGGTTTACAATCTCAAATAAATCAGCAACTGCTGTGTAATCATATTATAATTATTTAATGTGAAAATCACGCTCCTAGGTACCGGCACCTCACAGGGAGTTCCTGTAATAGGATGTTCCTGTAAGGTATGCAAGTCAGATGATCCCAGGGATGCAAGACTTCGCACCTCAGCAA
>JABDLO010000211.1 GCA_013002995.1 Saprospiraceae bacterium
GTATCTTCACAAGAAGTCATTAAATCTGGATTGGTCTGGATGATGACCGGTACAAATTCATCTTCTTCAAATTGGGTAGTGAAATATGCACTGCCTCCATCATTGGTGGGATAGAGATCTCCATAAAACCCAAAGAACGATGGAAGTGGGTTGTATTCAGCAGAAGTAATAATATTACCACTATCATTTAGTAAAAGATGGAAGTCATAAGTCGTATCTCTTGCTGTGTACAATCCCTTTCCAGAAACAACGGTACCATTAGACCCGGGAGTAACATGATCAATTACCGTGATGATGTCTGCTCCTTGTTGTACTTGCTTGGCCCAGGCTACCTGTCCTGCACTATCTATTCTTGCAACAAATCCATTGGTGAAGGTACTGCTTGTAATAGCTCCTACCAATAAGATTGAAGAGTCCCCTAATTCATAATGATCAAGAACACTGATACTCGTATTATTAGTTGAAAGAGGTCGGTAATACCTGGACCAATCTAAGACACCTGAAGAATCAAATCTTGACACAAATGGATACGTAGTGTTCCCTGTATGAGATAGTGTAGCGGTTCCGCTCACTACAATGGAACTATCAATCAATGACTTCAAAGTCTCATGTGTTCCCACCATAGAGACCATGTTATTTAAAGTATCCTGGCCTATATAAGCATCAACCCACTCAAAATCTCCTTCATCATATCTTGTTTTTCCAAGATAAAATCCGGTATTCAGGCCATCAGAACGATAATTGCCTGATTGTAGGAAAGCTTCATCTTTGAAATCTTCGATCGACATATTGGATGGTGGTATATCAGAATCAAAAGCATATGTCCTATGGATTCCAAGCTGACCACCGCCTGCATCAACAGTACCCAATAGTCTAAAAGGAGATCCATTATTATCATAGCTCAGGGAATAGTAAGCAATACCATCAGTGGCAACAATCAATCTTCCAGCTACTGTTCCTATTGGAGCTTCCGGAATACCTTCCAGTTTTTTCTGCCAATTTACATTACCCTTATAGTCCAGGCTCACAAGCATAAAAGCATCATACTCCGTGAGATCGTCCGTCAGAAACGCACCAAGCATATAGTAACTGTCTCCGCTTGAGGTGAACCCATCCAATAAGTGAATATTATCCAGTGAATTGGTAGGATAGGAACGGTGAAATTTATCCTGAGCAGATAGATCAATGGAAATAAATAAAACTATTAGTAAAAGAATATTTCTAAGCGTCATCCTATCTATTAAAATTTGAACCACAAAATAGCAAGCTTTCCTGTTAGAATCATCATTTCATAAGTGATTTATGGTCGTAATTTCTCTTTCAAGACCATTCTGACGCATTTATCATTCTTATTAAGAATATCAATTTAACTGAAAGTTGATGAAAATTGCTATTCCTACATTACACAAAATATATATTTAATATTGATACAAATCAATATTAAACCTCCATAGGAATTTAGTCTAACATTAAAAAATTAAAGCAGTTATCAATTATTGCTCATTTCAGATTTTAAGAATCAAGATAATCAGACAAAATCCAAAGACCATGCTTCAGCAGGTGCACTAAATAAAGCCTTTGTCCTGGGCCACGTCTTGGCGAATAGATCACTTTTGCGATAAGCATTCAATTTCTCCTCGTCTTCCCAGATGCTGTAGGTAAACATAAGTGTTGGGTCTTTGATATCTTTCATCAACTCCACAGAATAACAACCTTCCATATTTTCAATATCATCCTTCACCTCATAAAATAAGCTGAAAAAGGTTTCTAAGTGCATTTCTTGAAACTTCATCTTTACGACTCTTCTTATCATAGCCTAGTGGAAATTGATTTGAATGGTTTCGTCCTTATTAAGATTAAACATCGACGACGCTTTACCCATGTTGACAGCTATTTCAAGATATTCAGCACTATTAAACAAGCACAAGGTTTCTCCAACCGGAGCGTCTCCATAATTTTTACTGATTTTAGTAATGGGTTCAGTCTGCTTGTAATAAAGTGAAAATGGTCTCCCGTTTCCGATCTTCTCAAATAATTCTTTCGTGAGATTGACTACAACATTTTCATAATGATCAATGTGAATGATGGTTGCCCTGATCTGTGAAGATGTAATTACAGGTTGAATTCCCATCTTCCTTGTTACTTCAGCAGGATGAGGTCCCATTTCAGATAATGGAAGGCCATGAGTTATTAATCCTACGGCATGTCCCATGCGTGAGGCAATATGACCATTTTTAAAATCAATTTTATGGGTCTCTTCTTCTTTGATATCCTCAAACAACAACGACAACACTCCATTATTAGGTGCAATAAAATAATATCCCTCTCTTTCTATGGCTATGTGTTCCACATCTTCATCATAGTAATTGAATACGCTAATGATGTGGATCGTACCCGGAGGAAATTTAGAATAAACTGAAGATAAAAAGAATGAGGCCTGGACGATATCGTAACTCTCGATGGAATGACTTACATCAACTATTGAGATTCCTGGCGAAGCTGATAACAGACATCCCTTCAATTCTGCCGCATAATAATCCTGAGTGCCAAAATCTGTAATAAGCGTTACTACATGCATGAGTCCTTAATCTACAAAGCAAAATAAATGATTAATTTTTATAATATGTCTTTTTACACTAAGAATTTTAGGATTAAGTGCAGCATATCTGATATTATTCCATATTTCTAATTTATGGAGGTCATATTTTCAGAAATCAGATGTGCTGGAGTAAGGTTTTCTGATTGAATTAGTTGATGAAATATTTATTGGGGTAAACCCCAATATTAACAGTCTTTAATGGATTAACTTCGATCGTAATCCATTCCATTCAACATTTTTTTATCGTAAGGCAACTAAAATCAGTGAGTAATGGTTATACTTGTTCCATGGCGGGCGACCTGCCAAATTTTATAAATCAAAGGAGCATACATATTGAGTGAAATTATTTTAACCATTGAGGGTGTCAACCCGGTGGATTTATTCGGAGAGAAAAATGCAAAGCTTAATCTTCTAAAGCAAGCATTCCCCGATGTCACATTTACTTCAAGAGGCCACAATCTGAAGATCAGCGGGCAGAAGAAAGATACCCAGAAAGCCAAGTCTAAAGTTGAAATGATGGTCAAGATGCTAAAACAAAAACACGAATTGACCAAGCATGCCATCAAGGACTTACTCAGTGGGACCAATCCCATGGATACAAAATTGAGTTCTGCCGGAACAGATAATGTGATCGTTTATGGTAGAGGTGGTAAAGCGATCAAGGCCAAGACGAGGAATCAGAAGAAGATGGTCGACTTGAGCAAGAAAAATGATATCCTCTTTACAATTGGGCCTGCCGGTACAGGAAAGACTTATACTGCTGTTGCTCTTGCTGTAAAAGCATTAAAATCCAGACTGGTTAAGAAAATAATCCTTACCAGACCAGCTGTAGAGGCCGGAGAAAGCCTGGGTTTTCTTCCCGGAGACCTGAAAGATAAGGTCGATCCCTATTTAAGGCCATTGTATGATGCGCTGGATGATATGTTACCAGTCGAAAAATTGAATTACTTCATGACCAATCGCGTAATCGAAGTAGCTCCGCTTGCATTTATGAGAGGTAGGACCCTTGATAATGCATTTATCATACTTGATGAAGCACAGAACTGTACCACAACACAGATCAAGATGTTCCTGACCAGGCTCGGGCCTTCAGCACAGTGTATCATTACCGGGGATCTTTCACAGGTAGATCTTCCCGGTCATCAGCGATCAGGTCTCAGGCGAGCTCTTGACCTGCTTTCTGATATCGATGGGGTAGGAAAACTATTTCTCACCGCGGAGGATGTTGTCCGTCACAGGCTTGTGAAGGAAATCATTAAGAAATACAGTGAGGATGCAGAGCTCAGAAAAGCGGCAAGGATAGCTGCAAAGGAAGAACAAGAGTAATCACTTACCGATCAATCATTCGAAAAACCCATGCTGAACTATCCTGAAATATTGAATATAGATCATAAGAGAGTTGAAGTTAAAGCCGAGATTAACCTCAATAGATCCAAGAGCATTTCTAATCGAGTTCAGATTATTAAAGCTCTTTGTTCAGAGCCTTTCCCTATAGAAAACCTTTCTGATAGTGATGATTCACAATTGTTGTTCTCTCTGTTAAATCAGTCTGGTCTTGAAACATACGATGCCCATCATGCAGGGACTACATATAGGTTTTTATGTTCCTACCTTTCAACAAGACCAGGCACACAAATACTCACTGGGTCTTCCAGGATGAAAGAACGCCCCATAGGACCTCTGGTTAAAGCATTAAGGTCTCTGGGTGCCAACATTGAATATCTTGAAAAAGAAGGATATCCCCCACTATCTATTGGATCACCTCCTTCTGACTGGAAATCAGAAGTAACGCTTCCTGCTGATATCAGCTCTCAATACATTTCATCCCTAATGATGATCGCACCCACTTTAAAGAATGGTCTGACCATTCATCTTGAAGGAGATCTTGTTTCCAGGCCTTATCTCGAGATGACGGTTAGGATCATGGAATATTTCGATGCTCAGGTTTCATGGGAGCATGATTCAATTATAACAGGTCATCAACCTTATGGTGCGAGGCCATTCAATGTGGAAGCGGATTGGTCAGCGGCATCTTATTATTATTCTATCATAGCATTATCTCCAATTGGGTCTTCGATTAGGCTTCATGGTTTATATATGGAAAGCTTACAAGGTGATAGCAGGATTGCTGATATGATGGCATCATTCGGGGTGAAAACTGAATATAGAGAAGATGGAATTGTAATTACTAAGAAAGAAGAACATCAACCATTTTATGAATATGACTTCATTGAACAGCCCGATCTTGCTCAAACAGTGATTGTGCTATGTGGTGCCCTTGGTATGCAT
>JABDLO010000339.1 GCA_013002995.1 Saprospiraceae bacterium
TCTCTATAACCTGGTTGGTCTCATCAACGTACTCTGTAAGATTGGCGTAGTGGCAAGAATGTTTTCTCGCCAGCTTGGCCATTCTTGGTGCCTGGCTCCCGGGTAGGCAATCCAATATCATGACGCAATCATCCAGTACGCTGTCCATTTCAGGAGTGGATCCTTCCAATGGCATCTTTACAGTGGAAACTCCTTCCTCAAGACCTACAAATTTTACAGCTTCATCTGCAACTTCCTGGTGTAGATCTCCAAATACAATTTCTACTTCAACATCACCTGCATGCATTAATATAAGACCGGCACCTTTACCGATGCCTCCGGATCCGGCAATAAATATTTTTGGCTTCATAAATTTCGTTAAAATGGTTAGGTAATAACGCAAGCAAAGAAACAATAAATATTGAAAATCCTAATGTGATGGGAATGTTATTTATAGATGATTGTTGTCAGTGGAAATTGACGTAAGGGCATGGAACAATGTTTATAATGCTAAGACCTCGATTATACTTTTAAACTTAGGTGGAATTGTTAAACTGTTTAACTATGTAAGTAGGAATGATAAGGAGTGTTTTTTACTTCTAAGATCACTGAGGATGCACTAAGGCCATTTAGTATAGAATCAAAAACATATGCATTTATACATAAACCTTAGTGCTCTTAGTGTAAATCTTAATGCCCTTAGTGGTGAAATTATTGAAAGAGCAAAATAATTGTTGTTTATGGTTTAAAATTTTAACCTCTCAGCCAAATGCCTTTAGTAATAACATTGAAGTCTTAAGCTTTATCGTGGGATCAAAATTGTAAAAGTTATTTCCCTATGTCCCAGCGTGAAACAGAACGTGAAGTGAATTGCCTCGTTAGATTTATGGGTTAAAGATTTGATTTGTTTATCTGTTGAATTATGTAGGTTAGAAGCGATAAATAACAATTATCAAGTAAAAGAATGAAATAAAATATTTTACACATTATGATTATTCATAATATGTAACTTACACATTTTAAATAATTAATATGTTAATTAATTTTTTAATTTGATAAATGTTCAATTATATTAGCGTTGCGATTAGCGGAAAACTACACTTTAACACATTTACAATTTACAAGGTCAATCCTGACTTAGCGGCCACTCTTGCATAGTATTTTTTACGACGAGAACTTGAATTAAGAAAACCGATTATTAATGGCTGCAAAAAAGAAAGCTAAGAAGAAAGGAGGCAGTGGTGTGCGATTTAACCTGCGGGATGAAAGATGGCCTAAAATACTGGGCGTGGTATGCTTATTAGTAGCAATGTACCTGGCAGTTGCTTTCGTGTCATATTTCTATACATGGAAGGCTGATCAGGATAAGGTATTAGAATTTTCATGGCAGGTACTTTTTCAGGGGGATCTAAGCGTTTCTAATTGGCTGGGAAGACTGGGGGCCCTGGTATCTAATGCATTCTTTTACTGGGGATTTGGATTGCCAAGTATTGTTGTCATCTTTTTATTGATAAAGCTTGGAATTGCATTGGTGAGGAGAAGAAGTTTAAAGCCTTTTGCAATAGCTGCTAAGTATGCCTTAATTATTATGGCATTTACTTCGTTGGCATTAGAATTCTTCTTAAGAGGAAGTGAATTTACATGGGGAGGAGCATTCGGTGAAAGCACTTGCTACTGGTTAACCAACTTTGTAGGCCAGATTGGATTGTTCCTTTTACTGATGTTTGGGATGTTGTTCTTTATGGTATGGCAGTTCAACCCCAATATTGATCACCTTTTATCAAAGGTTGAATTGCCCGGAGTAGGGAAGATTGACTGGAATTTCTTTAAGTCTTCCGACAAAGGTGGAATAGGAGCACATATAACTAATAAGATAACAAAAAATAAAAGAGATAAAAGAAATAGCGGCGATGATGAAAATGATGAGAATGAAAAATCATATACCGCATTACGGCCCTCACAAAAAGGTGATAGAGCCATTCCAAATACCGCAGATGGTGTTCAGGAACCGAAGGTAGAACTGGACGTTCCTGAAATACTATCCTCTCAATTAAAGAAAAGAAGGCAAAAAGTTGATCCCGCATCCCTGGAGATGGAGATCAATGAACCGACTCCGGATTCGACACCTGATTCAACTCCGAATCCGACACCTAAACCTATTATTAAAGAAGGTGTAAAATTCACAACAGTATCAGCTGCAGAAATTGCTAAGGAACATGCTACTGCTAAGATCATGATCCCAGCAACTCAGAATGAGAAGAATTTTAATGAGCCATATGATCCTACACTTGACTTATCTAATTACAAGTATCCTGGACTTGAGATGCTTGAAAGTTACGATGAGCATAAATTCGAGATAGATCGTTCAGAACTAGAAGCTAACAAAGATCAGATCATTGAGACCCTTCTCAATTATAAGATAGAAATTATAAAGATCAGGGCAACCATCGGGCCTACTGTAACGCTCTATGAGATCGTTCCGGCACCAGGTGTTAAGATCAGTAAGATCAAGAATCTTGAAGATGATATAGCACTTTCACTAGCAGCCTTGGGAATCAGGATCATAGCTCCTATTCCGGGTAAAGGGACCATAGGAATTGAAGTGCCTAACAAAAAGAAACAGATCGTTTCTCTCAAGGAGGTGATCAAGTCAGAGAAATTTCAGAACGCAAAAATGGATCTTCCAGTTGCTCTTGGAAAGACCATCTCTAACGAAGTGTTTGTAGCAGATCTGGCTAAGATGCCGCACTTGTTGATTGCAGGTGCTACAGGACAGGGTAAGTCAGTAGGTGTCAATACAGTATTGATGTCACTGCTTTATAAGAAACACCCTTCACAGGTCAAGCTGGTATTGATCGATCCTAAGAAAGTGGAATTGTTCCCTTATAGCTTTATTGATAAGCATTACCTGGCAGTTCTTCCCGATCAGGATGAGCCCATCGTAACTGAAACCAACAAAGTAATTCACACCCTAAATTCACTCTGTATTGAAATGGATACGAGGTATGATTTACTTAAAGCAGCGAGAGCAAGAAATATAAAAGAGTATAACGAGAAATTTACCAAGAGAAAACTCAACCCTAATAACGGTCATAAGTTTTTACCATACATCATTCTCGTTATCGATGAGTTTGCCGATCTGATCATGACAGCAGGTAAAGAGGTAGAGTTGCCAATTGCAAGAATTGCACAACTTGCAAGAGCTGTAGGAATTCACTTGATCATTGCAACCCAGAGGCCATCTGTTAATATTATAACCGGTGTAATTAAGGCCAACTTCCCGGCGAGACTCGCTTTCAAGGTGACTTCTAAGATTGATTCAAGAACCATTCTTGATCAGGGTGGGGCAGAGCAATTGATCGGAAGAGGAGATATGTTGCTAAGTATTGGAAGTAATATAGTGCGGTTACAATGTGCTTTTGTAGATACTCCGGAAGTTGAACGAGTAATTGATCATATTAGCGAACAACAAGGTTATCCTGAGCCTTTCTACCTCCCGGAATTCAAAGGAGAAGAAGACATCAGTGCTGATGGAAGTCAATTAAAGCTCTCAGATCTGGATGCTGTTTTTATGGATGCAGCTATGCTTGTTGTAGGCAATCAGCATGGATCTACATCAATGATCCAGCGTAAGATGCAACTGGGATATAATCGAGCAGGTCGCATCATGGACCAGATGGAAGCCCTCGGTATTGTGGGTCCATCCCAAGGATCCAAACCTAGAGAAGTATTGTTTTACTCGACTGAAGAATTAGAAAATTTCCTTAAGAGTCTTAAGAGATAAAAATATATGTTTTTCCTTATTACAGTTCTGTTCTAACAACCTGAGAATAATGCCAACATAACCTTAATTAGAACAAGAACTGAGACCTAAGAGTCGATCCCCTGAACCAGGATCGGCTTTTTTATTTTCTTAATGGCTTCATCTTCAATGCCTTGAGCATATGGAAGAATAAATCACTGTTTTGATATATACCTGTAAAATTTTCGGCCCCTGGACCATAAGCGAATACAGGTATAAGAGCGGCAGAATGATTACCAGTTGAGAATGTAGGTGTAATCTTGGTATAATCACTTGTTCCAAAAATGGTTGCAGCAGATAATGATAATCCACCTGTCTCATGATCGGCAGTAACTATGACGAGGGTGTTGCCATCGCTTTTAGCAAAATCCAGCACCTTACCCAGCATTATATCAAAATCCAAAGTTTCCTGGATTACATATTCGGCATCATTGGCATGTCCTCCCCAATCTA
>JABDLO010000345.1 GCA_013002995.1 Saprospiraceae bacterium
ATGGCTTGTAGATGGAGCTGCCATTATGAATCAAGTTCCTCTTTGCAGATGTTCTTACGGCCCTTATGCAAGAGCCATGGTAAGAGTGTGCAAGGAGGAATCTTTTCACCAGCGACAGGGATATGAAATCTTGCTGACGCTCTGTAAGGGTACTGAAGGACAGAAAGAGATGGCACAAGATGCCCTCAACAGATGGTGGTGGCCATCATTAATGATGTTTGGGCCCAGTGATAAAGATTCGATTCACTCCGCTCAATCCATGAAATGGAAGATTAAAAGATTGTCCAACGATGAGTTGCGACAGCGGTTTGTGGATATGACGGTGCCCCAGGCAGATGTGCTGGGATTAACGGTTCCTGACCCAGATCTCAAGTTTAATGAGAAAACTGGGCACTATGAATTTGGTCCTATTGACTGGGAAGAATTCTGGCAGGTAGTAAAAGGATACGGGCCTTGTAACAAGGAAAGACTGGAAGCCAGGAGGAATGCCCATGAGGAAGGAGCGTGGGTAAGAGAGGCAGCAGTTGCCTATCATAAAAAGCAAGAAAAGAAGAAAAACAAATCACTTGTTGCCTGATATAAATTATTGATGATATGAATAAGAATGAATGGCCTTTATTTGAAATTTTCATAAGATCTAAAAGTGGTCTGAGCCATAAGCACGTCGGAAGCCTTCATGCTGCTGATGCTGATATGGCGATTAAAAATGCCCGGGACGTATACACCAGGAGAAATGAAGGAGTAAGCATCTGGGTGGTAGAATCCAAACACATTACTTCTTCCAATCCGGATAATAAGGATATGCTATTTGATCCGGCTGAAGATAAGATCTACAGACACCCTACTTTCTATGATCTCCCTGACGAAGTGAAACACATGTAATTTCTGATTTATGAAGGACACTAAAAAGATTAGATTTCTCTTACAATGGGCAGACAATAGTTTAATTCTGGGCCATAGGCTAGGTGAGTGGTGTGGTCACGGTCCAGTCCTGGAACAGGATATTGCAATGACCAACATTGCATTAGACCTTATAGGGGAAGCAAGGAATGTATATCAATATGCAGCAGAATTAGAGGGCGATGGAAAGGATGAAGATTATTATCCATACCTGAGAAAAGAAAGACAATTCTACAATGCCTTATTATTGGAATATAAGAATACAGATTTTGCTTATACGATTGTGAGGCAATTCCTATTTGATACATTTCATTATTATGCTCTTCTTTCTATGATGGATAACTCAGTAGATGGTAGAGTTAAGGCCATAGCTGCCAAGTCATTTAAAGAAGTAAGTTACCACCTTGAATTCTCATCTGATTGGATGAAGCGACTTGGTGATGGAACTGAAGAAAGCCATTCTAAAATGCAGGAAGCTATGGATCATCTGTGGGAATATGGTCATGAGTTCTTTATGAAATCACCAACAGATGAATGGGCCATAGAGTCGGGATTAATATATGATCTGGACTTAATCTACAAAAAGGCATCTAACTTCAGAAAGGAGGTTATCAAAGAAGCTACCTTAGAAATTCCTGAAACGCCCTATTTTAAATCAGGTGGGAAAATCGGAATCCATACGGAGCAATTGGGATTTATTTTATCTGAAATGCAATACATGCAACGGACTTATCCAGGAGCAACATGGTAAAAACTGAAACTGATAGCATATGGAAAATTCTGAAAGAGGTTGTTGATCCGGAGATTCCGGTATTGACAATTCAGGATCTTGGAATCCTTCAGGATGTTAAAATTGAAGGGAATAAGATTATTGTAACCATTGTTCCTACATACACAGGATGTCCTGCTATGGATATGATCACGGTGAATATTAAGTCCGCTCTACAACCTCATGGGTATGATGATGTTGAAGTGAAATTGGTGCTCGAGCCTACGTGGACAACGGATTGGATAAGTGAAGAAGGAAGGATCAAGATGAAAAACTATGGCATCACCCCTCCACAGGAAAAATCAACTGACATCAGGTCTTTATTGGGTAAGGATACCATTGTGCCATGCCCCAGATGTGATAGCAAATCAACAAAATTAATCAGTCATTTTGGCTCCACCGCATGTAAAGCATTTTATCAATGCAATGATTGTAAAGAACCGTTTGACTACTTTAAGTGTCATTGATCTTACTGCTCTCGAAATACAGGAATCGTTATATTAGTCCTTTATAAAAACTTAAAATAACTTATTCATTGAAAGAAGTAATTTTTACCAGGGAAGGGGGGATCGCCCAGATACAAATCAATCGTCCTGAAAAATATAATAGTGTCCGCCAATCTGTAGCCATGGATATTCAAAAATATCTTGATGAGTGTGCCTCAGATGAGAACATAAGAGTGCTTATCATTACCGGGACTGGTAAAGCTTTTTGTGCTGGCCAGGATCTGGGAGAAATCGTTGATCCTAATGGTCCGGATATGAGTATTATTGTCAGTCAGCATTTCAATCCGATTGTTCAGAAAATTAGAAATCTGCCTAAACCTGTTATAGCTGCTGTTAATGGTGTAGCGGCAGGTGCTGGTGCCAATATAGCATTGGCCTGTGATATTGTTGTTGCTTGTCAATCTGCTTCATTTCTTCAGGCATTCAGTAAGATCGGATTGATCCCGGATAGTGGAGGTACTTATACTTTACCGAGACTTATTGGCTGGCAAAGGGCTTCGGCTCTGATGATGCTGGCAGATAAGATTTCTGCACCGGAAGCTCTCGAAATGGGAATGATCTATAAGGTTATTCCTGATAAGCTATTTAAGGATTACATTCAAAAAATGGCAATCAAGTTATCAGCTATGCCTACTGTGGCACTTGCTCTTACTAAAGAAGCTCTGAATGAGAGTCTGACCAATACCTTTGAGGAACAACTTGCAGTGGAGGATAGGTTACAGAACACGGCTGGACGCACAGATGATTATGCAGAAGGGGTTCAGGCTTTCCTTGAAAAAAGGAAACCGGTCTATAAAGGTAAGTAAGAATGAAAGAAACAAATAATACCCTCGGTGTTGTCGGTGCCGGAGCAATGGGATCCGGGATAGCACAGGTTGCAGCAACAGCAGGATGGACAGTGATGATGTACGATCAGGATCCTGAGGCTTTAAAATCCGGAATTAATAAAATCAGCAAGATCTTTGATCGTTTGGTCACTAAAGGAAGACTGGATATCAAAGAAAAGGATGTCATCTTATCTCGTATCCATCCCATTGATGATTTATCTTCATTTTCATCAGCCGATCTTGTAATTGAAGCAATTGTAGAAAAGCTTGATATTAAGAAAAGTGTATTTAAAGAACTAGAGAAAATCACCAATGCAGATTGTATTCTTGCTTCTAATACGTCTTCTTTATCTATAACATCTATAGCTTCAGCAGTTGAAAAGCCTGAAAAGATCATTGGAATCCATTTTTTCAATCCACCGGGATTAATGAAATTAGTGGAAGTCATTCCCGGGTATCTGACGTCTTCAGAAGTGGTCCACACTTGTAAAAAAATCATTTCAGAATGGGGACGAGTTGTTGTTGTGGCTAAAGACTCACCCGGCTTTATTGTCAATAAGATCGCGAGGCCATTCTATAGTGAAGCCATCAGGATCGTTGAAGAAGGGATTGCTCAACCCGGAGAAGTTGATTGGGTGATGACAACACAGGGAGGATTCCGGATGGGGCCTTTCACGCTGATGGATTATATCGGACATGATGTAAATTATGCAGTGACAGAATCTGTATGGAAAGCATTCTATCATGAGCCACGATATCAACCATCCTTAACACAGAAAAGATTGGTTGAGGCTGGACTTCTTGGGAGAAAGGCTGGGAGAGGATTTTATGATTATCGAGATGGGGGGCAACCGCAACTCACTGAAGTTGATGCGGAAAAATCTGAAATGATCCTTAATAGAATTTTAGCAATGTTGATCAATGAAGCTGCAGATACGGTGTACTATGATATATGCACTGAAGAAGATGCTGATCTTGCGATGACCCGGGGTGTAAATTACCCTTTGGGATTAATTGAGTGGGGAGAAAAAATAGGATGGAGGAAAGTAGCTAAGATATTGCATGACTTATATGCTAAGTATAAGGAAGAACGATATCGGACAAGTGTGTACATATTAAATAAAATATAGATATGTTGGACCCTTCAGTAATTGTACACGATAAAATGTATAAGTTGGATGCTTTCAGCCAATGGCTGGGGATTGAAATTGAAGAGGTTAAAAAGGGGTATTGTAAGGTATCCATGATGGTGAGGGAGGAAATGCTCAATGGGTTTAAAATTGCACATGGTGGGATAACCTATTCTCTTGCCGATAGTGCATTTGCTTTTGCTTCCAATTCCTATGGCAACCATGCTGTCTCAATTGAAACCAATATATCGCATACTCAGAAAGTTAAAGCAGGTGACTCCTTAATTGCTATTGCTCAGGTTCTTCACAGGGGCAACAAGACAGCTATTTACAGGGTTGATGTAAAAAATAGTACCGGAGAAATAGTTGCGTTATTTAAAGGAACAGTTTATCATCTTCACTCAGAGTGGAAATAAACTTTAAAATTTAAGCCTTTGGTTCCCAAGTTGATTATACATGGAGGTGCATGGAATATTCCGATAGAATATGAAAAAGATCATCTGGATGGCATTCGGGAAGCGTTGACAAGAGTTTACCCTCTTTTATTGGATGGTGCATCTGCACTGGATTCGGTTGAGCAAGCTGTAAATATCCTTGAGGCGAATCCAACTTATGATTCTGGTCGAGGAGCCTTCCTTAATCATGTTGGAGGGATTGAACTGGATGCGATCATTGTAGATGGCAGAGATATAAATTTTGGAGCAGTAGCCGGTGTAAAAAATATTCTTCATCCTGTGACACTGGCACGCAGGGTAATGGAGCGGACTGAGCATTGCTTCTTGATAGGTCAGGGAGCGAATGAATTTGCCAGAAAGGAAGGATTTGAGATATTGGATACTCAGGATCTTTTAACTGAAAGAGAATTAGAGTTCTATAATAAGATCAAGTCTGATCCTAATTTTCATACTAAAATCCCATTTGACCATCCATCAGATACTGTGGGAGCAGTTGCCAAGGATAAAGATGGCAATCTTGCTGCAGCCACTTCAACAGGAGGAACACCCAGGAAGCTACAGGGTAGAGTAGGAGATTCTCCGATATTAGGAGCTGGAGCATATGCTGATAATGTATTGGGAGCAGCATCGACGACAGGCTGGGGAGAGGGCATCATGCGAGCCATGCTGGCATTTAGGGTTGTGGATCGATTGAAAGATAAAGGCAAGGAAGCATCGGTAGAAGAGGCTTTAAGTTTTATGAAAAATAGGATCGATGGTCTGGCTGGTATTATTGGTATTACCCCAGGAGGTGAATATTTTTATGGCTACAATACCCCCAAGATGGCATTTGGATATATGGATACAAGAAAGGTATTTCTTCACATAAAGTAGTCCTCAGGTTATCACAACAACTCTTCAAGTTTTTTCTTCATCAATGCCTTGGTCTGTACACCGGCAGTCCGCCACTTAAGATCTCCATTCTGATAGATCATAAGCGTTGGGATTGATTGTACTTTCAGCTTTTGAGAGATACTTTGGTTTTTATCGACGTCGATCTTAATGATTCTTACCTGGTCACCAAGTTCTTTTTTTAATTCTTTCAGAATAGGAGCTACCACTTTGCATGGGCCACACCAATCAGCATAGAAATCTATCATTACCGGTTTATCAGAGGATATTAATTTTTCGAAACTTGAAGAAGCCATAATTGTTACATTTGTAATTCAAATATCAAAGATAAAATTACAGTATCAATGGCCACATCACTTTTAAAGAATTTAACTCCATTATTATTTCTTGTTCTTTTAAGCTTGTTGACCAGTTGCAAAGGCAAAAATGCATCCGGACAGAAAGACGGCACCGGTGAAGCCAATGTTGAAGAGTTATATAAGGGATATTATAAAAATCCCCAGACCCTGGATGAGCAGCAACAAAATATAATCATTGATTATGCTGTCGATAACAATCTCAATTTACAACGATTAGAGTCCGGGCTATATATGATGATTGTTCAGGAGGGATTTGGCCCAACGTTAAGATGGGGTGAGAAGATCAAGGTTGACTACAGAGGTACTTATCTGGATGGGAAAGAATTTGATTCCAGCTATAGCCGCGGAGCTCCATACATAACATCTGTAGGCACTACCATTGCAGGTTGGAATGAAG
The DNA here is from genome assembly GCA_013002995.1 of Saprospiraceae bacterium. GTDB lineage: Bacteria > Bacteroidota > Bacteroidia > Chitinophagales > Saprospiraceae > JABDLO01. Next base: position 6,235 of record JABDLO010000345.1, read on the forward strand.
CTTTAATCAGAATGAAATCAGGAGGAAAAGCCAAGGTTATTGTTCCCTCAAGACTTGGTTACGGAAATAAAGAGTTCGCCGGAATTCCACCTAATTCAATCCTTGTATTCGATATTCATGTGTTGATCTAGGAAAGAACTGAAATCAACTTTTCAGCTAACTCTATTCCTATTTTGTCCTGTGCTTCAATTGTTGAAGCTCCAGTGTGAGGTGTGACGGAAATGCTCGAGTGTTGAAGCAAGTCTTCTCTAGGACTTGGTTCTCCCACAAAAACATCCAATCCTGCACCTAACACTTTTCCGGATTCTAATGCTGTGAGTAGATCATCTTCATCAATGATTCCCCCTCTCGAGCAGTTGACTACAACTACAC
>JABDLO010000212.1 GCA_013002995.1 Saprospiraceae bacterium
AGTACTCCCACTACTTCTGCATAATCATCGATATCCATCTCTTCAATAAGATGCCCAAGCTCTTGTGTAGTCATCTGCTTGACAATCTCTTCAAGAATCGGCTCAAATTCCTGCAATTCACTGATCACATCTGATGCCTTTTTTACATCTAATAAGCCAATAACTGTGAGTCTATGTTTTAATTTTAGATGAATGAAGCTGTTAGCAATTTCTACAGGGTCCAATTCTTTAAGTAAACTTTTCAATGCTTCAATCTTCTGATTGTTGGCCAGCTTCTTAATGATTTTATGAAAGTCAGCATTTCTTTTTTCAGTTCCCTGCATAAGACACTATGATAAAATTGTTTAGATACAAAGTTAATTCCTTTTTCTATTCAGCAATAGGAATGGCTTTCACTTGATATGGATAAAGATGTGTTCAACCCCATTTATACGTTAATATAATGGGGTTGAACATTAATCTATTATAGGTTTAAATATCCAATTATTCAGTAGGAGAAGAAACCTCCGTTTCTTCCTCTTCATCAGGATGTAGTATTAAATCATTGAATACAGTGACCAGCCTTGTATTGAACATCAGCAAGTTTCTTAATTCTCCTAAATGATTCAGATATAACATACTGTTCCTTGTTCCAATCTCTTGGTTTTTAATACGTTTGATCTGATTCTTTCTGACTTTACGGATGTATTTAATCATGTTTTTGGTCTCTTTCTTAATCTTAAATACTTCTCCGTCGTCTTGAGATTTAAATAGATTTATTGTAGATATCATGAAAGAATTCAGCTTATCATTAACATCTTGTAATTCCTTTATCTGACTTGAAAGTAGAGGTTTGTGATTGTTGTCTACATGATCGAGTGATGGTTTAATAATGTCATTAACATTACCCGACATCTCTCGTAAGTAGTCAACCACAAGTAAGTATAAGTGACCAGCTTCAATGTCCTCCTCCTCAATATAATCCAGGGATTTATTGGCTTGAATTTTAAGTCCGTATACCTTTCGATCTAAGTTTTGGTATTTTCTATAGACCTGGGTTAACTCATTAAGATCTTCTTTCTCTAATGCTGTTAGTCCCTTTTCTATAATTTTACTTAATTCTGATAATACAGTATTCATATTCTTAACACTGATTTCGATTATCTTGCCTTTGGTGATCACACCACCTTCAAGTTCTTTTTCAAATTCAATCTGTTCTTCTAATCTCTTAGTATGATATTTGTGTGAACGGTAGATGATATATCCTGTAAGCAACAAGACAACAACAACTGCAATAGGTCCACCCCAATAGAAGATATTGACAACAATAAATGAAATGGTGAAAGCTGAGAAGGCTGTAAAGAACCATCCTCCAATTACTGAAAGTACACCGGATACTCTATACACAGCACTTTCTCTTCCCCATGCTCCGTCAGCTAATGAAGTACCCATGAATACCATGAAAGTTACATAAGTAGTAGATAGTGGGAGTTTTAAGGATGTTCCCAATGCGATTAAAATACTTGCTACAACAAGTGTTACAGCAGCTCTAATCATATCGAATGCAGGTGCTTCTTTACCTAAATGTGCTTGTTTAGCTGTAAAAGGCCTCTCGTCGAATCGATTCACAACAAAACTATTCATTCTTCTAGGAAGGAAATTATTGACCGTTGTAGCTACCTTACTAAAGTTCCTTACTACACTTCTTGAAATAGCATAAGAAGAAAACCTTTCTGAACCTTCATATTGTCTACCAAGATCCAATGAAGTCTGAATAACTGTTTTAGCTTTCTTAGAGGTCCAAAGAGTGATGGTCATAATAATTCCCGCTAATAACAATAACAGAGTAGGTGTAGGAACTTTTCCTGCCAATCCACTCATAAGGTAGGAATCAGCAACACCTCCACCTTCTGCAGCAAACAATTGATATGAATTAAATCCAGCAAGTGGAACTCCAATAAAGTTGACCAGGTCATTTCCTGCAAATGCCATTGCTAGTGCAAATGTTCCTACTAGAACAATGAGTTTCATCACATCAATCTTGGTGGCCAAGAGAATTACTTGTAAAAGAACAGTCCAGATGACAAAACTGATTCCGAGAATCATCATGGAGTTATCATTGATCATATCCTTTACTTCTGCTGTCATGAAAGAGGTGCCTTTGGCTCCTTTTATCAACATAAAGTAAGTGATGGCTGTAATTGCAAATCCACCCCAAAGTGCACCATACCTTTTCATTTTTTTGTCGTAATCAAATGAAAATATCAATCGAGTAAGGTACTGGATGATCACTCCAACAGAGAAGGCAATTATTACAGATAGTAATATTCCAGAGATAATCGCCAGGGCTTTGTCAGAGTTTATATAATCTCCCATCCCGAGGTCTTCTGTAGAAGTGTAAATCTTAATAATTGACAGTCCTACTGCGGCTCCTAGTAATTCAAACACAATTGAAACGGTAGTTGAAGTAGGCATGCCAAATGTATTGAAGGCATCCAGAAGGATAACATCAGTTACCATTACTGCAAGAAATAGAATGATTATTTCAGAGAAATAGAAGTGCTCCGGATTGAAAATTCCTTTCCTGGCGACTTCCATCATACCACTGGAGAATGTACAACCAACTATAATTCCCAGAGCAGCGATGATTAAAATGGTTTTAAAGGTCGCTGCTTTAGAACCCACTGCTGAATTCAAAAAGTTTACGGCGTCATTACTGACCCCAACGACAAGGTCAGAAATTGCAAGTATAAATAGTACTACGACTACAATGATATAAAAGGTCATCATATCTTTAGATGTTTATAAAGTTAGATTTAGGTTTTTCGAATAAGAGACAGTTCAACCTTTTCAGGTTTAAAATAAATTGTGTGATAAATATAGGTATAGCAAATAAATATTGTGGTGATCCTCATTAAAAGTAACCATGATTAGAATCATAAATGCATCGAAATAAAAAAAGTATTAGATTAGCATCACAATTAGGTAAAATTAACTGTCCCTTTTTTCCTTTTGTACTTTTTTTGTGGAATTCATTTCTTATGGATAAGGAATGTGATTGATTTTTATATAAAATCTTAATCGTGAATTACGGTATAACAGACATACTCACATTATTAGGATCACTTGGGTTATTCCTTTATGGAATGAAAGTAATGAGTGATGCCCTCATGGAAGTTGCAGGTGATAAAATGAGAAATATCCTCGCAACCATGACTTCCAATAGGGTATTTGGGGTTTTTACAGGGTTTTTAATCACCTCTCTTATACAATCTTCATCAGCAACAACCTTAATGGTTGTGAGTTTTGTGAATGCATCTTTATTAACACTCACAGAGTCCGTGAGTGTCATCATGGGTGCCAATATCGGAACCACCATAACTGCCTGGTTGATTACAATACTCGGCTTTAAGGTAAGTATGAGTGCTCTGGCACTGCCTTTGGTTGGTTTAGGATTCTTGCTCACATTTGCCAAAGGAAAGACTACTAGAGATTGGGGTAAATTCGTGATAGGTTTTGCCATATTGTTCATTGGACTTCAATTTCTTAAAGATTCAGTGCCAGACATCAATCAGAACCCTGAAATCCTTGCATGGCTACAGTCTTACACAGATTTAGGATTCTTGTCCATATTGTTATTTCTGTTTTTAGGTACTGTGCTGACAGTAGTTCTTCAATCTTCTAGTGCAACGATGGCTCTTACTTTGGTTATGTGTTTTGAAGGTTGGATTCCCTTTGATCTGGCGGTTGCAATGGTTCTTGGGGAAAATATAGGTACTACAATTACTGCCAATCTTGCTGCCCTTGTTGCCAATTACAATGCCAAGAGAACAGCCAGGGCTCATTTCATATTTAATATGATAGGAGTAGTATGGATGCTAATACTTCTATATCCATTCTTAAGTGCAGTAGATTGGTTTGTTACATCACAAGGAGGAGGTTCTCCATTCTCTTCTCCAGAAGCAATTCCAATTGCACTCTCGGTGTTCCATACTTCGTTTAACATCATTAATACAACATTATTAATATTCTTTATTCCACTAATTGTTAAGCTAGTGGTACGGCTTATTCCTGCAGTTGTGAAGGAAGAGCCCGGTGTTGATATGCCTAAATATTTAGATGAAACTTCATTGAAGTACCCGCAAACAGCAATGAGGGCATTACTTGATGAAAGTAAACGACTGCTTGAAGGACCTACATTTAAAATTGTTTCTCACGCGCTGAATCTTCATAGAACTGATATCAAATCAGAAGAGAAAATCAAAAAAATAGTCAAAGGGTCAAAAGAAACAATTGAAATAGACATTGATGATATTTATTACAATAAAGTAAAAACCATATACAGTAAAATAATAAAGTATGCAACCATCACCCAGTCAGAATTTCAATTAAAGCCTAAGAAGGTAGTAGCCATTAATAAATTGAAGCTCGCCAATAGGTACATGGTTGAAGTAATAAAGGATTGTAAAGGGTTGCAAGCCAATGTTGCAGAATATATGAATTCTGATAATAAGTACATTCAGAAAGAATATGACATGCTCAGAAGAAAGGTTTCTAAAGTTTTGAGAAAAGTCTACTTGATCGGAACAACTAAAGATCCTCAAAAACATCAAAAAGCTCTTGAAGATTTAAAAATCGACGCTATGGAGAGTGATGTAATGATCGATGGAACACTGGATGAATTGATAAGAAAAGGCCACATAGATAGTGAAATGGCTACTTCTCTCGCCAATGATAGTGATAATGTAGCCAGTATCTCAAAGCATCTTATTGAAGTAGCTGAGCTATTATATGTGGAGAGCGATCCCTTACTTGTAGATCTTCCTAAGAAGAAAAAGGGTAAATCAAAAAAGAAGGATAAGTAATTTCAGTAAAGCAATCGATCAATAGTAATTCAAATTCATAGGGTAAATAAAATTTTTAAAGTGTTACCCTATTGTTGATTTCAACGCACATATTCCTACCTTTGTGTCCCGTAATGAATTTTTCACCAGATAATTTCATCCAGTAAGATGACCAAGTATATCTTCGTTACGGGTGGGGTGACATCTTCCTTAGGGAAAGGGATCATCTCAGCTTCACTCGCCAAGTTATTGCAAGCCAGAGGACTCAAGGTATCCATTCAGAAATTTGACCCATACATCAATGTAGATCCGGGAACGCTCAACCCTTACGAACATGGAGAATGTTATGTAACGGATGATGGAGCCGAAACAGATCTAGATTTAGGGCACTATGAACGATTTCTCAATAAACCAACCTCCCAGGCCAATAATGTAACTACCGGAAGGATTTATCAGACAGTAATCAACAAAGAACGTGCTGGAGACTACCTGGGTAAAACGGTTCAGGTCATTCCCCATATTACGGATGAAATTAAAAGAAGGGTGCTTCTACTTGCAGAAAATGAAGACCTCGATATAGTTATCACAGAACTGGGAGGAACCGTAGGTGATATTGAATCCCTGCCATATTTAGAGGCAGTGAGACAGTTGAGACGAGACCTGGGTAATGATAACTGTATCAACCTCCATCTGACACTTATTCCATACCTCAGTGC
>JABDLO010000368.1 GCA_013002995.1 Saprospiraceae bacterium
GTATGAGGTATACAAAAGATCATCAACAAGCAGAAGAGGTGGCCAATGATACTTTTCTGAAGGTATATCATAATATTAAGAGATACGATGCTTCAAGGTCGTTCAAAACCTGGCTTTCAAGGATCACAGCTAACACCTGTATCGATCAGTTAAGAAAGAATAAAAAAACCTTGGTATTTGCAGAATTAAATCATGAAATTACAAGTGGTGTCGCCACAAATGAGCTTACCTTAAATAATAATCAGAAAATTTTACCCATCATCCAATCGCTGCCTCCACAGTATAAGATAGTTTTCAATTTATACGTATTTGAAGAATATAATCATAAAGAAATCGGTGAAATGCTGGGAATATCCGTGAATACCTCTAAGTCAAATTATCATAGAGCTAAGAAGATTATTATTAAAAAGCTCCATGAAATGCCAGAATACAGTTACCTCTTAAACCCTGCGATATGAATGACTTTAAATCAATCATAAGGAAAAAATATTCAGATGAGGTACAACCTCGATATACTGAAGATGCATGGAATAAATTTGCTGCATCAGCAGAAATTGATGATGCTGAAGAAAGGAAAGGTGCTTGGTGGATTTGGGGAAGTTTATTATTGTTGCTTATCCTTGTATCTTTTCTATACTGGAACTCTGATAATGGTTTGGAAAAATCTATTGCATCATATCAGGAACCAGTATCTAAGGATAATCAACCTGTGTCGAATGAGAGATCAGATGATATCTATAATGAATTGGATGGTAAGAACATCAATAATGGAGTTTTGATTTCTAATGTTAGTTCAAGTGAAAAGACATCAGAAAATATTTCAGCAATTGAAAAAATAAAATTGACTAGCGATCTCAATCAGGATAAAAATATTAGGAGTGATGATTTTAATCAAGGAATTTCTGACCAGACTACTTCCTCAAAAACTGAAGAAATTGTAAATACTAAGAATATTGGAACAATTAAGGATAAGCCAATTGATATAATTGAATTGCAGTTTACTACACTCTCTACAGAACGACCTTATCTTGCTATACCTTCCCGAGAAATAAGACTAGAAGATAAGCTGATCGTACCTTATCAGTCAAGCCACTCAGGAATCAAATCTGAGTTATTGATAGGTACAGGAATGATAGTCCATAGGGCAATTTCAAGCCAGGAGCAATACAATGCCCAGATAAGCCTGGATATTGGAGTAAAAGGTGGATTAACTTTCTTACCAACAGTAGGATTCCAAAAAAGCATTTTCAGCTCAAGAGTGCTTTATCAAAATCTGGGTTTAAGATCTTCAAGTTATCAGCCCAGAAGTGCCAGCATGGATAAGGTTACGAGTACCTCCTCTCTCATTGAAATTGGCCTGGGGCTAGGATATGAGATATTGAGTTCGGGAAGATTTCAATTGATTGCAGAGTCATCTTTCATTTATGGAATCATCATGGAAGAAAATTTATCCTATGATTTCAGGCTGGGAGAAGTTACTACTCAGATTAATGATGCGGGAGTAAATAGTGCTGATGATCGGTATGCTTTAAGGCTAGGGTCAGGAATCACATACCAATTAAATAATCACATTCAATTGGTCTCTAAGGTATATTTCCAAAACCCTCTTTTAAATGAAGATATTCACTATCCCAATCAATACAGATTAATGCTGGGAATTTCAAAAAAATGGTAGGTACGCAACCATTGATATGAAAGCTTTCGTATGAAAGGGTGTAAGATCATTAATGATTCAATACAAAGACTCGCTTACACTTTCAATTAAGTCAAATAATTTAAAATGAAACTAATTACTCAGATCTTAACTGTTTTTGCTTTAATAACTTTTATGGCTTCTTGTCAATCCGATAATTTTTCGGATCAGGTATATGAAGTAGAAATTTACCTCACTGATGATCCACTGAATGCAGAGGAAGTAAATGTAGAAATCCTGTCTGTTGTATTAAAAGGTGAAGGAGAATCAGAAACTATAGAATTAAATACCATCAGTGGTATATATAATCTTCTGGATTTTCAGGGAGATGTGGATACTTTAATTGCTTCCGGAAATTATGATTTAAGCACCATAAAGGAAATTAGATTGATCCTTGGAGAAAATAACACCATTAAGATTGATGGTGAAATATATCCATTAAGAATACCATCCGGTGCATCTTCAGGACTAAAAATAAAAATTGATAAAGATCTGATTGGCGAATCTTTAGTCAGTCTACTCATTGACTTTGATGCTTGTGAGTCCGTTAAAGAACAAAATGGAGAATATAAACTTTCACCTGTAATTCACTTTAAAGGAGATAGGAATATAAGAAGCCTGGATCTTGATTATGTCAATAAGCTGGACTCATGTTATGAAATTGGTTTTCCTGTAGATGTCAAAAACCTGGATGGTGAAGTAGACCAGGTATCATCCATAGAAGAATTGAGAACATTGATTCAAGATGAATTGATCACCGGAGTAGTTTATCCTATACAACTAATCGATGGAAATGGAGATGTTAAGAAAGTAAATAATCATAATCAAGCTGAAAGACTTATAGATGAATGTGAGGAAGATGATGAGGAAGAATATGACTATTTAGATTTGGATGAATGGTTGGCAGAAATTGATTCATGTTATTCAATTGATTATCCCCTCAGCCTGGTGCTTGATGATGGTAATACCATTGATGTCAACAGTAATGAGGAGCTGGTAATGGTAGATAATGCGGTAGAAATTATATTCCCTATCTACCTGAATGATGGAGAAGAATCCAAGAAAATCAACAATGAGAATCAATTAGAAGCTCAGTTGAAGAACTGTGAAGATGAAGAAGAGGAGGAAGAGGAGGAAGAAGAAGATTTTGAAGATTTCTCAGAACTACTGGATAAACTATTGGAATGCTATGAAATTACTTTCCCGGTTTCAGTAATGATGGAAGATAGTTCTATCGTTGAAGCAGTTGACCTGACTGAATTAGAAGGGCTTGCTGGCGGTGGAATGGCAATAAGTTTCGAGTACGAATTCACGATAACAGGTGTCAATGGAGCATCACATGTAATTAAGAATGGTAACCAACTACTAGGTTTGTTGAATCAATGTAAATCTAATGATAGCGATGGAGAACTCCTTGCAGATGTATTAAAATGCTATCAAATTGAATTTCCTATAAAAATTAAAACCGATTCTGGTGAAACAAAGATGATCAATGATATGGATTCATTGCAAATCCTTCTTGACTCAGGAGAAGGATTTGATATAAAATTTCCTATTAATCTGATTGATTCAGATGGTAATATTTTAAAGATAAGTAATAGAAATAAACTGAGAGCTAAAGCCGATGATTGTTAAAATCCAGGTTTCATTTAGAATAGGTGCGTTGTGACTACTCACTATTCACACGACATTCAATTATCAGTAAAAGGGTTGCTCCAAGAAGTAGGGGTAACCCTTTGTTTTTTGAAGGTTTGATTGATAATATTTATCTATGTTATTTTAAAATGTATTTAATTTTCATCACGATTAATGGTCAGGTAACTTTTTAAAATAGGTTATATTTCAGATACGCATTTAATCACTTCTATATATAATTCTCGCACCGAGCATTAAAACTTCTTCCATTTATTGGCGGCATTCATTTATTTTCACGATTGATATTCAATGTAATGTATGATATGATCGCAGGAAATGTATTCCAGGAATTAAATGAGAGGCTGGAGGGGGAGATTAAGTTTGATGAGTTGACCTTGAGGTTGTATGCCACTGATGCTTCCGTGTATCGGGAACTTCCTACAGCAGTTGCCTGGCCTTGTGGCAAAGGTGACCTTGTCCGTATAGTTGAATTTGCTAATAAACATAAACTTCCTTTGATACCAAGAGGTGCAGGCACTTCTCTTGGGGGACAGGTAGTTGGGGTAGGAATTGTGGTGGATGTTTCGAGATATATGAACAAAATCCTTGAGTTTAATAGAGAAGAAGGCTGGGTAAGAGTTGAACCTGGAATAGGGAGAGATGAATTAAATCATTTCCTGAAACCACATGGATTATTTTTTAGCCCCATCACTTCAACAGCCAATCGTGCAGTCATCGGGGGAATGGTGGGTAATAATTCCTGTGGTACTAATTCAATAGTTTATGGCACTACAAGAGATCATACCCTGGAGGTTGAAGCTGTATTAAGTGATGGAAGTGAAGTGGTTTTTAAAGATTTGGATGCTGAAGAATTTAAAAATAAAAGAAATCAGGGCAATCTTGAAGGCTCCATATACAAGCAATTGCAACATGAGCTCTCAGATCCAGAGGTCATAATGAATATCAATGAAGGATTTCCAAGGTCAGATATCCACCGCAGAAATACAGGATATGCTGTAGATACATTATTGAATTCAGAAGTATGGAGTGAGAAGGGTACAATCAATTTATCTAAATTGATGGCGGGATCAGAAGGAACTCTGGCTTTATTCTCTTCAATAAAGCTAGATCTTGACACACTTCCACCACCTCACACTGTAGTGCTGGCTGTGCATTTTACTTCGATCAGAGCAAGTATGGAAGCTACTCAGATTGCAATGAAGCATCAGCCCTTTTCATGTGAATTAATGGATAAGGTGATTCTGGATTGTACTAAGGACAATATTGAGCAAAGTAAGAATCGATATTTTGTAGAAGGTGACCCTGCTGCGATTTTATTGATAGAATTTAGAGGGGAATATGATGAAGAATGTTCTCAGAAAGCCAATATTCTGAAAAAAGAACTAATGGAAGCCGGTTTAGGATATTCATTCCCGCTGATAAGAAATCAAGATACAACCAAAGTATGGTCATTGCGGAGCGCCGGATTGGGATTGCTCGCTAACATTCCCGGAGATAAAAAAGCTGTTGCTTGTATTGAAGATACATCTGTATCGCTGGATGATTTACCGGATTATATTGATGAGTTTACTTCAATGATGAAGGGTTTCGGGCAGGAAGCAGTGTATTATGCTCATGCCGGTGCAGGGGAGATTCATCTGCGACCCATTTTAAATCTTAAGGTTAAAGAAGATGTTAAGCAGTTCGTTGATATCAGCAGAGCGACGGCAGAGTTGGTAAAGAAATATAAGGGGTCATTGAGTGGTGAACATGGAGATGGACGCGTAAGAGCCAGTTTTATTCCATTGGTAATGGGAGAGGAGAATTATCAATTATTCCGAAGAATCAAAGAAACATGGGATCCTGAACATATTTTTAATCCGGGAAAGATCGTTGACGCATACCCGATGGATGAAGACCTTAGGTATGAACCAGGCAGGGAAGAAAGATCATTCAAGACCGTATTTTCATTTGAAAAAGATGGAGGGATATTAAGAGCAGTTGAAAAGTGCAATGGATCAGGTGATTGTAGAAAACTTCCGTTGTCCGGAGGAACGATGTGTCCCAGTTACCATGCCACCAGGGATGAAACGCATACAACCAGAGGGAGAGCGAATGTCCTCAGAGAAATGCTGACCCACAGCCAGAAATATAATCCATGGGATCATGAAGAATTGAAAGATGTCATGGATCTTTGTCTTTCCTGTAAAGGTTGTACCTCAGAGTGTCCTTCCAATGTTGACATGACCACATTCAAAGCTGAATTTCTGCATCAATACCATCAATCCCATCGGCATAGATCAAGGACGTATTTATTTGTATATCATGAACGCATCAATAAGGTGATGTCCAAGCTCCCCGGATTTTACAATTTCATAATAAAGTCATCTCCATTTAAATGGGTAACTTCTACCCTTGGAATCACAAGCAAGAGATCATTACCGCTATTGAAGAAAACCACATTCAGAAAGTGGTATTCTGACAATTATGAATCCTTGAAGGAGTTATTTGTATCAGATAAAAAGGTTTACCTGTTTTGTGATGAATTTACCAATTACTTTGACTCAGATACAGGTGCAAGGGCCGTCATTCTTTTATTAAAACTTGGCTACGACGTAAAAATAATAGAGCATCCCGAAAGCGGAAGGGCCGCATTTTCAAAAGGTTTCCTACATTATGCTCAGAAGATAGCGAATAAGCAAGTCGATGTATTTAGTGATCTGGTTTCCGAAGAAGCCCCACTGATTGGAATTGAACCTTCTGCCATCCTAAGTTTCAGGGATGAATATACAAGAATTGTCAGTAAAGATCGGACTGAGAATGCCACTAGATTATCTGAACATTCTTATTGTTTCGAAGAATTTTTATATAAACATTTCATGCTTCAGTCTGATCCGGCATCGACTTTTAATTCTAAAGACAATAAAATTTTACTCCATGGCCACTGTCATCAGAAATCATTAACAGATATTAATAAAGTGGCCTGGCTCCTCTCTCTCCCACATAATTATTCTGTTGAAATGATCCCTTCAGGTTGCTGTGGTATGGCAGGGTCATTCGGTTATGAGGAAGAACATTTTGACGTAAGTCAGAAAATCTCAAATATTACATTATTGCCAGCAATTATCGAGAAAAGTAGTACCCATAAGATTGCAGCTTCAGGGGTAAGTTGCCGTCACCAGGTTCATGACCTGGCATCTGTGAAAGCATTTCACACCATAGATTTACTTTTTGATGCCATAGATTGGAATGAAGAAGTACTTAGATTTATTCCTTGAGATATATGTGAGTAAGCTTATCTGGAATTATTATTTATAAAAAAATCTAAGTAATTGTATCAACCTTTCCAGTTACATATCGTTAGATGAGAGTTTTATAAGCTGTACTTAATTTCGTGAAATACAAGTCTGACTCATGCAAGTAAATACCAGGCAGAGGATTTTATCGGCTATCTTTACGCTGGTAATACTCATATTAGGTATGTTGATATACCGAAATTTTGCCAATAGAGAGCCCGTTTCTTATGCTAATTTATCCAAGAAAGACATCAGGAATGTGGAAACGGAGAACTTTAATCTTACATCTACCAATGTCATCATTGATATTGATGGTCGATTGCGATCAATCGATCAGGTGGATCTTAATGCTGAAGTTTCCGGGAAGCTGATTCCAATGAAGAAAAGATTCAAGGAAGGAGTTTTCTATAAAAAAGGTGAATTGATTTTTAATATCGATGATACAGATGCTAAATACACTCTACTTGCTTTAAGAAGTAATTTGTTGACTTCAATTACCCAGATGATGCCTTATCTGAAGTTTGATTATCCGGAGGCATTTCAGAGATGGAAGTCTTACCTTGACACCTATGATG
>JABDLO010000391.1 GCA_013002995.1 Saprospiraceae bacterium
GATGGTATATAGGTCATTGTTCCCATTCCTGGCTGAAGTAAATAATATATGTGTTCCATCAGGGCTCCACTGTGGCTCAGATTCATATGCTTCATGGATGGTCAATCTTACCGCCTTTCCCCCGGTGGTCGGCACGGTCCAGATATCTCCCTGATAGGAAAATGCAAGGGCACTTCCATCTGAATTCAATGCCGGATGGCGGATGATGGTGTAATCCTGAGAAAATGCAAAGGATGAAATAAATAGGTTAAAAATAATGATTAGGGATACTCTCATTGTTAAGATTTTTTTTAGTGAGGGCCCGAATTTACGGCATTACTTCGAGCTTTTCGAAACCTGGAGAGTTAATCAAATATTAATGCCATTAAAAAATAAACCCTCCGGTAATCACAAAGCTGTCATAGGTACCAATGGTATATTTCGGTTCAATAAAGATGGCGTTCCGATTGGTTTCTATCCTGAGTGTTCCACCCAGGTTTACTCCAATATCTGTATCGTCATTTGCTTTAAGCAAATTAAGACCTGGAAAAACATCCAGGAAGATATCATCACCAATATCCGCTACCTTATAATGCCCATCTATATCTACGGCCCAATCTGCTCCAGCTTCCAGGAATAGATTAAATGCACCTGCCATCTTAAAACTTCTGGGGCCCATTTCTACCCTTCCCTGGAGGAAAGCAGTAGATCCATCTGATATAAGTCCAGCGCCAAGACCGAGCTTGATTTGTGCACTTGACCCAATAGAGCAAAACAAACAAATCATTAAGATGAATAAAACAGAGAAGCTGTGTGATTTCATGGTAATTAATTTATTAATGCTGTAAGGTAAGAAAGAGTTGGGAAGTATGGGAATACTTTGTTGAAAGTAATTATCTCATTATCGGGTTGACGGCAGAAGCTTAAAGATGACATCGCTTGGGGCGAAGGCATGTAGACCTTCAAGGTTTGAATTTGCAACACACAACCAGCATTTAAATTATTTATTATCAATCATTTGTATCCTGTCCACCATTTGTCCACCGGTGAAATTATGGCTCTGATTTTCATACTCATAGTTTTGAGCCATTATCAATCAAAATTCAACCAGTATGAAAAACATCATTTATTTATCAATTCTATTTTTTCTAATTTCTTGTAGTAAATCTGAGGATATTTCTGACCAGGAACTTTCAGGTACCTGGGTGCTATCCTCGGTGTCTGGTAATTGCTTTGGCCTGCCGATATCTGAGTCAGCCAATGAAGCCGGATGCATTAACTTACCAGCCCTTGAGATCAATTGTTCCATTCTAGAATTCCAGGGAGGAGGACAGTTGCTTTATGTGAAAAACGGGAAGGTCAACAATGGTTCTTATTCTATTGATGGTGATAATGTAGAAGTCTGCACTGGCGCATGTCTTCCTTATACACTTTCCAATAATGGATTAACTGTACAGACTGGCACCGTAGCTGAATGCAACCCTACCTACTCCTTTAACAAATCTTCTGAACCATTAGAAGACATTGTTGCTGCCAATGCTCAAAAGTCTATCAGTACTGTAAAAGTAAATGGACAATTGCGAGAAGAATATGAATACCGTTCAGATGGAAGCATCCAGCAAGCAACCTACTATCAGGAAGATGGTAGTCTTGACCAGATCCGTACCTATGAATTTCAGGCATCCAGGATCATATTGATACAACAACACATAAGGTTACAATTTACAAGAAGGTATGAATACTACGATGAGGCACCTAATCGGTATAGAAGAGATAGATTTGATGAAAGTGGAAATCTTTTAGATTACAGATTGTATTTCTATACCGGTGATGAATGTGGAATTGACAGGACAGAGCAATATGTAGATGATCAATTAACGTCTCTGTTTAATCACAGCTACTCTGGTGATGATTGTAATCTGAAAGTTGACCTATATAAAGATGGCCAGCTGGATGCAGTCTACGAGTATCAGAAAGATGGTAAAAAATATTGGCGCCAGGCAGTCAATTTCGGTATATTCAGAAATGATAATCAGAGCAACAATGCCAGTTACACGTATACCTCAGATGGTGAAGTGAGGGAGAGCATTTCTTACGTTTCTGCATTCACATACAATGAGGCGGATTATCCTATCATCGAAAATCGTACCTACCTCAATGGAACAACAGAAGTGAGAACCTATGAATATGTAGAATAATCTCTCATAAGCTTATAGTTCTAAGATGAAGCTTTCCAGTGAGTCACTTGTTTCCAGGGCCAATTTTTTCCTCAATCTGTACCGAGCTTTTTTAATACCATCAGCAGAGACGTTTAAAATATTGGCGATTTCCTTATTGGAAAGATTCATCTTTAGCAGTGACATGAGTCGTAATTCATTGGCAGTAACCTCTGGATAATCCTTTTTAACAATTGATTCGAAGTCCTTGTGAAGGGCTACAAAACGTTGGCGGAAGCCTTCCCAGGAATCATCATCGTTCTGGTTGAAATTGATGGTATTGATGATTCTTTGAAGTTGTCTTGGGTTATTATTTTCGACCTCTGCAACTTTGGTTTTAACCCCTTCCAGGACTTCATTTTTTTGTGCAATCTGCAAGGCATAAGCCGTTAATTCCTTTTGTTTAAAAGTCAACTCCTTTTGATTAAATTCCAATTCCTGCTGTACCTTTTCTTTGGCAATACGATTCTTACTCAATCGTTGACGAAGGGCAAAAATGAGAGCTCCTAATATTATCGTAATAGCAATAATTCCGGCTATCAATCCATTCTGTTTCAACTGAGCAACCCTGTTTTGCTCTTCCAGTAATTTTACCTCTTGTTGATTTTTGAATTCCTGGTATTCCAATTGCAAGTCATTGATGGCATTCAGTTTTTCTAATCCGAAGATGGAATCATTCTGTGTGTGATAACTTTTGTAATAATCCAGTGCTGGTCTCAGTTGTCCTTTTCTTTCATACACTTGTGACAAAAGTTGATAATCAGCAATTAATTTTTTATCTCTTCCATATGCTTTAGCATTTTCTATCGATATTTTTCCATATCGTTCTGCTTTATTTAACTCTCCCATTGCAAGGTATAATTCTACCAGCCGTCTATAGATCTGACCGGGTAAAAACCCGGCTTCTTCCTTTTCTGCAATGGACAGTGCTTCCATTAAATTTTCCTCTGCTTCCTGATATCTACCAGTTAAAATGTAAACCTCACTGATATTTTCCAGGGAACCTGCCAAGGCTACTTCCATACCTTTTTGCCGGTAATATTGAATGCAATCATCAAATCCTTTCTCGGCCTCATCAAGATTCCTAAGTGCTGCATGAGACAAAGCTATCTGATGATTTAAATCGATGATATATTCAGTATCCCCACTCTCCTGATAGATGGCTCTGGCCTTTTCATACCACTCAATTGATTCTTCGTGTTTTAATAGGTTGTGTTTTACATTTCCAATATTCCACATACTACTGGCAAGCATGTCACCTCCTACACCCAGGCTATCCAAGAATCTTAACACCTGAAAATGAGTATTCAATGATGCGTCCAACTTGCCCTGGTTTTCATATACGATGGCAAGATTATTCATAGCTCTGAATACCCGATCACTTTTATCGAGTTTACGATAACTTTTAATTGCTTCATTAAAAGATGTAATGGCGTTATTGTAATCCGATGTCTGTAATTGATGGATTCCAAGCAGATTATTGCTCTGAGCAATGGATGAAAGGTTTCCGGACTTTTCAGCTGCGTCAACACATTTTGTGGCATATTCTCCTGCGGTGCTTAAGTCGTGTTGAAATGTATTTCTGTACAATTCCACATAGATATTACATTGAGTGGTATCGTTGGCGTTTGGTAACAATTGTAGTAGGCTGTCTACTATCTTTTGATCCTGAGCATGAATGGAGTTACTGGAAAAAATGAGAAATAACAATAAACTATAGAATCGATAAATTGGCAGCATAAGGGAATGTGTAAATGGTAGACTGATTAACAAATTTAAATATTTATGTCATAGACTTTTATGGTTTAAAATAAAAAATGACCTCGGCTTACCTAACCTTCGATGTTTGACGTAACAATGAAATAGACGTAACCTGAAAATTATTTAGAGTAAAATAAATTGGGAAGGGAAAACCTCGAAGGTCGACGCTTATAGATGACATCGCTTGAAGCGATGTCATCTATTTTCAGATCAAAATAGTTTATAGAAGCTATATAGGGTTTTTTGACATTAGTAATTCATAGAATCAACAATTCCAGGAATTTAATTAAATAAGTCATCCATAGTAAGCACTTGCTGTACATTGCCAGCATATTTATTTTCTTTAAGACCATAAGTTGTAAGCATGGTCATCCAAAGTGATTTTTTGGTTTTACTTTGATCTTTAAAGATGGATAATTTTTTCCTTAATTTATGGTCATATTCTTTGGTAATAGTGTAGTCGTCCAATGAAAATTTTATTTCAACCAAGTTGATAATTTGATCTTTTCTGTCAATGATAAGATCTATTTGGGCACCTTCTCCCCACCAAGTCGAAGTAGATGTCTGAACCCCTGAAATTCCCATTGCCTTTTTTATAGAAGGTACATGAAGTAAGCATACAATTTCAAAAGCATTTCCTTGCCAGGTAAAAATAGCAGGGGTATTAATCTGGTTTATCCAATAATTACTTTCTTCATTGTAGTCATTGGTAAATCGGTGATGAAAAAGTGTAAATGGATCGGTCAGCTGGTATATGGACTCTCTTTTCTTATAGCCAAATTTTTTGTACTCCCTGATAAAATCACTTAGAATTAACTCTGATAATGCTCTGCTTACCCCTCCTCCATCACTTATGCTTAAGTGCTTCAATATCTCATTTCGAGGTAATCCTGTTTTTTTACTGGTGAGGGCTTTGACTATCTGTTTATGAGTATCTGAATTGTCAAATAGTGATTTAAAAAGTATTTCATACTCGTTATGTAATAATGCATTCTGATCGAAAAAGAGATTTTGAAGATTCTGGGCAACACTTAATTTGGTATCAATCAACTCTAAATAGTAAGGTATACCACCCAGAGCCATATATAATTGAATGATTTGATATCGATCAATTTTGTATTTCTTGGCAACTAGAAATTGCTCCACCTCTGACAAGGTAAAAGGAGATAGTCTAATCCTTCGCGTAACACGGTTGTAGAGTCCTCCTTTGTTATTAATTAATTTGTTGATCATCCAGGAGGCTGCAGATCCACAACCTATGAGCAAAATATCATTTCGTGCACTAGCCCAACTGTTCCAAAAATACTCGAGACCCATTAAAAATTTTGACCTTGGAGTATCCATCCATGGCAATTCATCTATAAAGATGATTTTCTTCTTCGTGTTGGTTATCTCCAGATTTTGAATGAGTAGGTTAAAAGATGCCAACCAGGTCTTTGGCACTGCATCGTTTTCATCCTGAAAATGCTGATTTATGGCCATATAAAAATTAGTCAACTGCGAAGTGGTGTCTCCATGAGCTAACCCAGTGACATAGAAATCAAATCGATTATTGAAATACTGTCTTATCAGATATGTTTTACCAACCCTTCTTCTACCATAAATGGCTAAAAAGTGAGATCGATCATCTTCCATACAGACCCTTAATTCACCTTTTTCCTTTTGCCTTCCGACAAGTTTCATGCTGTTTTATTTGGCGATAAATATAACTAAATGTATAGATACCGCCAAATATAAGTATTTACCTGGCGATAAATATATAAATAATTGACTTTCCGCCAGTATTAATAATACGTGAATTGGTCATTGAAAGATTAGACTTATCCTTCAAGTCAAACAATTGAAATAATGTGCGAGGAAAATCTTCGAAGGTTTTCACCTCATCGATTTTGCTTCGCAACGTGAGGCTCACCCACCCACGCCGTAGGCGTGGTTCCTTCACTATATCGCTTCTCGCGATATTCCTCCCTCTGGTCGGACCGCTCAGTCATTTCCCAATACAAAACCTAGAAAAGATACTATCCAACAAGTCATCCGTCGATATCTCCCCGGTAATTTCTCCCAGGTGATGCAATGCTTGTCTGATGTCCATGGCGATGAAATCTCCCGTAATACCGGAAGTAAGCCCACTCAAAACTGCATCTAAGGCCTCATAAGATTTATGAAGGGCATCGTAATGACGAGAATTGCTCACAATGGTCTGATCCATCATGGATGGGTCCTTGATTACCATCTCATACAACTTGTCTTTGATGTAATCAATGTTCATCCTATTGAGGGCAGACGCTGTAATCAGGTTTTCTTTACTGATGAGTCCCTCTTTATAATAATCACTCGGCTCAGTGTAAGGATTCAGGTCCATTTTATTGGCGATGAAGAGGTGTTTGCTTCCCTTGGTTAAGACCATGCTCTCTTCCAGGAAGTCTTCTACATCCTTCCACAATTCTTCTGGCCTTACGTTCCACACATCGAATACATAGATCACCACAGTTGATTGGGCAATCTTCTCAATGGTTCTCTCCACACCAATCTGCTCAATAGAATCCTGGGCCTTCCTGATCCCTGCAGTATCGATCAAGCGGAATTGGATTCCATTGATATTGAGTTGCTCTTCAATGGTATCCCTTGTGGTGCCGGCAATTTCCGATACGATGGCCCGCTCTTCATTCAGGAGGGCATTGAGCAAGGTAGACTTTCCGGCATTGGGCCGACCCGCAATAACAGTAGATACCCCATGCTTTATCACATTCCCAAGGTGAAAAGAATCAAGTAATGCTTTTATTACTTTTTGAATCTGCTGAACCAGGTCTTCCAGTCTTTGCCTGTCGGCAAATTCAACATCCTCTTCCCCAAAGTCCAATTCCAACTCGATCAGGCTTGCAAAGTCGATCAACTCCTGTCTCAACTCCTTGATCTGATCTGAAAAACCTCCACGCATTTGCTGTAAGGCCAGGTCATGGCTCGCCTCACTATCAGAAGCAATCAAGTCGGCTACAGCTTCTGCCTGGCTGAGATCCATCTGGCCATTGAGAAATGCTCTCAATGTAAACTCTCCCCGATCTGCGTGTCTCACACCTTGACGTAGAAACAACTGTATGATC
>JABDLO010000417.1 GCA_013002995.1 Saprospiraceae bacterium
TCTCCAAGCTCTACTTGTGAGGGATAATTGCAGGAGCTGATTTCATAACCTTCTGGAAGTACCAGGGAGTTTCTGTTAATACCTAACCTTCTTACGAAAACAATATGATCACCTTCTGTATAATAACTTTCAGGATCTTTATAAGTTTTGTCAATCCTTATCCTTATACCTCCTGCTTTAGGTATGGGTCTGTTGAGGTAGACCTTTAAATATTCACCATCTTTTTGAGCTCTTGGGTGTCCTGATTTCATAGCTTCAACTCCATTAACTATATCCCATTTTAATGGCTTTCCAGTCATTCTATCCAGTACCTGGGTCACTTTATGTTTACTTCCTTTCCGCAGCGTATTGAAATAGACCTCTTTGCCTTCTGTAGTTGCTGTTACATCGTATATGATTCTAAACGAATGAGTAGCAGGTTCAAGCAATTCATATCTGGTATAGCTGTCTCTTTGTGTTTGGGGCAAATCCTGGGCATAAAATGAGGAAGATACTATAAGTAAGAGGAGTGTATTCAAAAAATAATTCATAGAATAAGTAGTTATTGAGTATGCTAAATACGCAATTTTAATGAATAAGTATTTGAAAATGAATTGATTAATAGCGTGATATGAATATTATTAAATATAATCCTATATCATAGTCTTATGTGATCTATGTCATTTGTTGCCTTGACAATATTCCGCTCCTTTGATATAGAAACATTTAGCCAAATCGAATCTAATGGAAAATGACCAATATTCCTCCGAGACTTTAGTACATCAAAGGTCAAACAGTCCTGTTCAGATAGATCAAGCCATTATTGAAATAGTGAGCGATTCAGGTGAAGGTGCACAGAAATGTGGACAAAGCCTGGGTGCTATTTCAGCAAAAATGGGAAATGGGGTATGGACCGTAGAAATAATACCTGCAGAAATCCAACCACCATCTCGATCAAGGGAAGGAGCCTCCGGAATCAGGGTACGGGTCGGATCTGAGAAAGTAACCAATATGGGTAATTATGCAGACCTTGTTGTTGCCCTTAATGAGCAAGTCATTTATGGACGATTGAAACAAAATGCATACAATGAAAATACGGTAATGCTCATCGAAAATAAATGGGCAACACACGAACAAGATTCTATAAAAAGACAATATGCACAGGCTCTGGAAGAATTTAGAGCTATAGGAATTCAAGTCCTTGAAATTCCTATGGAAACAGAGTGCCTTAAATTGGTACCCGATCCTCGTAAAGGAAAGAACATGTGGGTCCTCGGTATGCTATGTTACATGTATGACCGTGATCTTAAGATTGCTGAGAAGCAGATCGGTTTAATTTTCAGGAAGAAATCACAAGCTGTTGTTGATATCAATGTCAAATTACTACATGCAGGCTATAAGTGGGCTCAGGAAAATATGTCCATGCATTTCAGGATTCCTTCAATGAATGTCGATTATGATCAGATCGTTATGAATGGAAATGAAGCACTCAGTCTTGGAGTAATGGCAGCAGGAATTGAGCTTTGTTCGATGTATCCGATTACTCCCGCGACCTCTGTTTCGCATCACCTGGCTGAGTATATTGAGAAGGTGGGAGGAATTGTACATCAGGCAGAAGATGAAATAGCAGCAATAGGATTTGCTGTTGGTTCAGCTTATGCCGGTAGGACTCCGGTCACAGTAACATCAGGGCCAGGGCTGGCATTAAAAACAGAATTCATCGGTCTCGCTGTGATGGCTGAGATACCCCTCGTGATAATTGATGTGCAACGTGGTGGACCTTCAACTGGATTGCCCACTAAGGTAGAACAGAGTGACTTGCTTGCCGCCATTTATGGTGAAGCTGGTGATGCACCCAAAATTGTATTGGCAGCTGCAACCATCGAAGAGTGTTTCCACTTTGTAATCCTTGCCAGGAAACTTGCAGAATCATTCAGATCACCTGTCATTCTATTGAGTGATGCCAATCTAGCTACCGGAGTACAACCTTTTAAAAGACCGCAGATAGATCAACATTGGTTTGCAAGCCCTATTGATCTAAGTCCGTGGACTGAAGGTGTAAAACCTTTTGATTGGGATCCACAGACAGGACTCAGTAAGAGACCGATCCCTGGTCAGAAAGGAGGAGAATATACTGTAACAGGATTGGCACATGGTCCGCACGGAAGAGTTGCCTATGAGCCGGAAATCAACCAACACAGTGCAGAGAGTAGGAGTAGAAAAATTGCAGCTTTCCAGAAAACACTTAAACCTCCTAAAGTCAATGGTGACCCTGAAGGTGATTTATTGATCGTAGGGTGGGGGTCCACCCTTGGAGCGATAGAAGAAGCAGTAAATAAAGCGCGTGGAGAAGGCTTCAAGGTGAGTAGCATTCATCTTAGGTTTCTTTTCCCGATTGTTCCCGGATTGGTGGAGATATTTAAAAAGTTTAAGAAAGTCATTACTGTTGAAATCAACTATAGTGACACACTAGGTAATCCTATGGTTACCCAGGAAAACAGGAGGTACGCACAGCTTGCCTGGTACTTAAGAGCTAAGACTCAATTGGACATTGATTGCTTTAGCAACGTTCATGGACAACCGATGAATCCGGGTAAAGTCTTAGAAATGATTAAGCAAAGTCTCTCATAGGAAAACTAATGATAACACTGATTAAAAAATGATGCAATGATAAGTTCAGCACAAGAATTATGTTCCATTCCGATGCCCGATGAGCACTATGGAATGGATGACTATAACAAGGGAGTGGCAAGATGGTGTCC
>JABDLO010000440.1 GCA_013002995.1 Saprospiraceae bacterium
ATCTAATACCTCATGAATGGCTGCACCATCCGGAAGGTAACATGTACGAGTGGATCCGGCACCGTCACCCTGAGTTTCGGATTTTTCAATAGGAGAGAATTCTTCAATACCTCTGAATGATGACAATTTTTTCCAGGCTTCTTCTGCGGATACTCTTATTTCTTTGCTTACAATAATTTCAGTCATGATTTATGGATTTTAGTGTTAATAATGATTGCAAGATAGGAGGGGGTAAAAGGGAATAAAAAAATAGCGTTCAGTTATGAAATTGATGTGGTTTTCATTGTAGTTTAAAATGGTCAGAATTATTTTGTAAATACTGGTATTGTTTGTTCAAAAGACAACTATTCAGACAGGCTGATCTTTTCTTCTTATTTTTATTGACAATCTTGCATATTGCCATATCTTAAGATTCTTTAATAAAATTTTCATTCGTATGAGTTCTAAATATCCTTGTAATAAACCCTTTATGGTTGTATTCATTTTATTTTTTCTATTCATGGATATGTCAGGGCAGGATCTGGAATTCAGAGAAAGCTCCAGGTTTATACTAGGCACTTTAAAAGAACGCTCTGCTTCCATCTCAATTGGAGATATAGATAATGATGGGGATATGGATGCCTTAGTGGCAAATGGTCGACATTGGCCAGGTCAAAATCGCATCTATATAAACAACGGTAGGGGAGTATTTACAATTTCGAGGTTACTTGGATCTCAAATGGAAACAAGTTATGCCACTGAGGTGGCGGATTTTGATAATGACGGAGACCTGGATGTAGCTGTGGGAAATGATATGGCTCCCAATGTGTTGTTGTTAAATGATGGTAAGGGAAGATTTACAGAATCCGGAACTTTTGGTATGGAGTATGCACCGACCAGAAATATTACCGTAGCCGACCTGGATGGTGATAAAGATGTAGATATCCTTATTACAAATAGAGGCAGAGAGAATGAGATCTGTATTAATGATGGGAAAGGGAGCTTCAGCAAATGTATTGGATTCGGAAGCAAAGACGATTCAACCATAGATGTTGAAGTTGCCGATATAGATGGTGATGGGGACAATGATCTCATTCTTGCAAATAGAGATGATCAACAAAATTATGTCTATTTAAATGATGGGCAGATGAATTTTGATGAGAAACATCCTTATGGCACCGGAAATGACATTACCAGGTCTGTAGGAGTCAGTGATATGGATAACGATGGCTTTTTGGATATCATTACTGCAAATATTGGTGAACCCAATGTCATTTATTTTGGAGATGAACATCTTAGTTTTAAAAGAAAGGTTGTTTTCGATACTACTGAATCACGATCTTATGCCATTGCTATAGGAGACTTGAATGCAGATGGTTACAGTGATATTGCTGTCGGTAACTCTAGGCAAGTAAATACCGTATTCATTAGCAGTGATAACGGAGGTAAATGGCAAAAGATCCCCCTCGGAGATAAAGAATTCAATACTTATGATATATTGATATCTGATTTGAATGCAGATGGACGACCTGATATCATTGAAAGCAATTCAGATGAAGTGAACCGATATTTCATAAACAGAAAAACCAACAAATAAATAAACGGACCAATGAAACAATACTCATACCTTTTTCTATTAATTTTTTTAGTCATTGGATGCAAGCAAGATCAAGTTGTTGAAAAACCTGAGCTCAGTTATGATCCTGAAGCTAAACTTGTGGAACTTAATATTGAATTACCGACACCTCCCAGTCCGGTTGCTAATTATGTAAATGGTGTAAGAGCCGGTAATCTCATATTCCTGGCAGGAAAAGGCCCTAAATACCCTGACGGCACAGAGTTACGAGGTAAGATAGGAGGTGATCTCACCATCGAACAAGGATATGAGGGAGCAAGGATGACAGCGATCAATCAGATGTCGGTCTTAAAAGAGATGCTCGGTAATCTTAATAAAGTGAAAAGAATTGTGAAAGTGCTCGGAATGGTAAATTGTACACCTGATTTTGTAGACCAACCGAAAGTTATCAATGGATTCTCTGACTTGATGGTCGAAGTGTTTGGAGATCGGGGGCGACATGCTAGAGCTGCTGTAGGTATGACATCTCTTCCTCGAGGTCAGGCAGTTGAGATTGAAGTGGTAGTTGAAGTTTATGATTAGTTAAATGGTGGTAAGTAACTGTAATCTAGTCAATTGTATTTCATTGTTAATTAAAAGCACATCAGACATTGTCCAATGTGCTTCTTATAATTTGTTATTCTCCTCTTCCTAGAAGCCATCCTATTGCAGCTCCTGCTATAGCCCAGACAACGCCACCACCTAATGCATCGAGCAAGGTGGCAACACAACCTCCCGGAAACATGTCGGAAACCCCGTGCCAGATCCAGTTGAATGCAAGTGAAGCAAGTAAGGCAATTATAAAACCTGCTTTAGCTCCCGAGGCAGCTGTTTTTATTCCTGCCCATTGCAAGAAGATGTAGGTAATTAAAGCTCCATATACAAGGTGACCTGAGACCAACCAAAGCATATTAGGTTCTTTAGTATGAGAAGCATTTTCTGCCATATAACTGCTTAAGGCAACTCCAAATATTAAGTAACCTACTCCTAATGCAACGAGTCCACCTACAA
>JABDLO010000468.1 GCA_013002995.1 Saprospiraceae bacterium
GTATATGGATCTTCAATGGTCAATATTTCCGGCTTATAAGATTTGAGTGAGGCATTCTTATTAGATTTAGCCTCCTTTGCGTCAATGATGGATTGTATCAGTTTCTCTACATCAGCTCCCCGCATCATTCTATTTTCATATGTATTGGCTCTGGTGACGATGACCATATCATCTTCCGGCAATACGACTATACGATGTCCACCAGACCCGCTGGCATAGTACATTTTTTTACCTTGATGGGTCTGTGTACTCCACCACAAATAACCATAACCACCCCTCGAACCGAAACTTCCCAAATCATCACTTTTCACAGAAGTGCTTTTATCAATCCAGGATGCAGGAACAATCTGCTTGCCGTTCCATTTTCCGTTATCTAAATACAATTGCCCGAATCTTGCCATATCCCGGGCTGACATATTAAACAAATAGGCGGGATGTTCTGATCTTTCTTTCTCAATTCGATAGTATGCATCCTCCAATCTGAAATCTTCCATGCCTATTGGGTCTGCAATCTTTTCCTTAAAGTCTTCAAAAAAATCTTTGCCTGTGGCCTTGTTATAAATGGTTACCAAGACATTAAAATCCCAATTATTATAATACCACGTTTCTCCAGGTAAGGAACTTCCTCTTTCTGGAAGATTATCAATCATACCTTGAGGAGCATAGGCAGATGGTAGGTAGACTCCTGATCTCGCACTGATTAAATCTTTTAAAGTTGCCTGCTTTTCATCTTGAGTCAGCGGGTTGATATCATCAATTCCCATTGACTCAAGGGTGCTATTGAGTTTGAGGTTACCTTTTTTAACTTCAATACCTATCAATGCACTTATAAAACTTTTTCTAATTGAATGCACCATGAATCTTCTGCCAACATCTCCCTCTGACAATACAACCCTTCCTTCTGAGATAACCAGAAGTGCTGCTCCTCCGGCTTGCAGAAATTGATGTTTTACTGAATCCAATTCCTCTTTTGAAAATCCAGCTTCATTCACAGATGCATATTCCATCCATTGATGGTTGTTCTGACCAAATAAAGGATTAAATGATAAAAATACAATGAGTGAGAAACTGATGATAATATTCAGTTTCCTTCTATGTGAAATGAAGTATTTCATAAAATTTTTATTTAAAAAATTTGTGATAAATGATTAATCCTGTTCCTGAAAACAAGAGAACACAGCCTGCATAAATGGCAGGATTGTCAATACCAATTAAGAGGTATTCATCTACAACCAATGCAGTTAAAAACCCTAATCCTCCCCCCATAAAGAGTAATGCTATCTTTAAGCTATTAGAAAAAAAACATTCAGAACTTAGATGGGTAGGGTCCATATTTTTTTCAATCATTGCCAGCCTTTCTTTTGTTCTGTTAATGATGATTATGTAAACTAAAGAGACAACCAGAATGACTACTGATAAAATGATCAATGATAATCCAATGAATTTCATATTGTGATGATTGTTTGATTAGATAGACGGGATTCAAATAAGCCACGGTTACAACTTGACAAAAAATCATTAAAAAAGTAACCAATGCTAATCTTATGTACGTCAATATTGAATACATGGAGGATCTTACTCAATACATCCGTGAAGTAAAAGATAACCATTCAGCTTCTGCATATTATAAAGTTGTGCAATTATGTGAGGCCAAGGTTTTTACCATGTGTTACCGTACGATTGGAAATAGAGAAGAAGCTGAAGAGGCCGCCCAGGATGTATTTTTGAAATGCTTCGAAAAAATCCATTTACTAGAAGATGAAAGCAGGTTTTTACCATGGATATTAAAGATTGCATACAATAGATCAATTGACTATATCAGAAGGAAAAAGACAATTTACCTGGAACTTGATCATGAAAAGGTTGGAACTCAATCTTTCATTGAAGATGTGGAATGGACCAAAAGCAAAAGTGATTTAGATCCATATCTATCAATTTGTGATGAAAGCGAGAGGGCCATTATCACTTTTTATTATCAAGAAGAGATGTCAACCCAAGAAATTGCAGACACCCTCAAAATGACAAAGAGTAATGTAAAAATCAAACTCTTCAGAGCACGAAATAAAATCAAACAATTTATTGAAGGAAAAGATAAAAACATCTCAAAATGACACACCTCACAGATGATCAAATACAACTACTCATTGAAGGCAATTACCAAAACGAGAGGTGGATGGTACACCTTGATCATTGTCATCAATGCAGGAATTCATATGAATCATTGAATGCCGTGCACGAATCTTTATCCCGGTTGGAATATCATCAGCCTTCTATGAGGTTTGCTAAAAACATCTATGAATTCATAGTCAGAAAACAACAATTAGAACAGCAGGAAAAAAGATGGATAAGGGTCATTCAGATTTCAATATTCTTCTCAATGTTTCTCATCTTTTTAATAGGTTTCTATTTCCTCATATCATCACCCTGGGAGCTCAATATCACTGAAAATTCACTTTCCAATTATTATACCTGGAGCATAATAATGTTACTTAGCACATTGACACTTTGGATCCTTTATGGAATTGATCGTTGGTATTTCAAAAATAAACGGAAATCTGAGAAGGGCTTCGATAAAACCTCTTAGTGAATCAATAACAAGGTAACTCTAATCTCGAGCCACTTTCATTCTAAAGGCATAAATCAATGCCACAATTGTTATCACACAAATAGATGAAATCCATATCAGGTTCTTCCTAAAGAAGTTAACATGTTGCATTTTTTGAAAAATAACATGAAAAGAAGGATCATCCCTAAGGGGATCCATACTTTCATCTGTTTCAAGCCAATCTTTATCCTTAAATCCAAGATCAACAGCTTTTTCAAGTGATTCGATCGCCTTTTCTTTTTCACCTTGAAGAGCATAATAAAGTGCCCAATTTCTGAATGTTCTACCTTCTTTAGGAAATAACTCTTCATTTTTTGCAAAAGCATGAAAAGCATCTTCAAACTTTCCGTTTTTGGCATATGCCATTCCTATATTGTTATAAAAATAAGAGGATTTAATTTCTGGAGTAAACGCTGCAGATTTAATATAAGCTTCAATCGCTTCAGGGTACATTGAAGAGTAATAATAGCAAAGTCCAATATTGGTCCAATCTGCTCGTTTTTCATCAATCTCAACAATAGCTAAATGTTCTTTTAAGGCCTCTTCATAATTTTTCAACATAAAAGCATTTCCGGCCTTGAACCGATACAAATTGGCAGAGACATTCTCTTTATTCGGATGATCACTTTCTTTATAAATGTCAATACTTTTATTAAAATAAAACAAAGCTTTTCCTTGATCGTAGATTTTTGAATAAGCATAAAGATTGGCCATTGCATTGAATAGCCAGGCCAGGCTATTCCTATCCAGGTCCTTGTTTGATTCCATCATCTTTCCAGCCTTCAAATAATAATCTAAAGCCTTTGCAGGACGATCTAATAAATCATAGGTCGAACCAATATTAAAATACGAATTTCCAAGAGAAGAAATGTTGGTTTCCGGAGCGCCTTCAAGAATGTTAATTCCTTTCTTCTGATACTTTAAAGTACTCTCATAGTCACCAAGTGATTGATAAATTAACCCGAGATTATTATAGGATATTGATAATTCAGGATGCTTTTTACCAAGTCTTTTCTCCTGGATCTTGATGGCCTTCTTTTGATATTCATATGCTATATCATGCTCCCGATTGTGTTGGTATGACATACTGATATTATTGTATGCTGTTGCCAATTCAAGACTTTCCGGACTAAGTACTTTTTCATTAATACTCATTGCTTTAAGTAAGTATTCAATCGACTGATCAAAATCTTGTAACTTGTCAAAAGTAGATCCTACAACAGTGTATGTGGTTGCTAATTCCGGGTGATTCAATCCTAATGAATTTTCCTGTATCCCAATTGCTTTCAATTGGAAAGTCAAGGCACTTTCATATGATCCCATACTAGCCAATGAAAATCCGAGATAATTATAGGATACTGCAAGTTTTGGATCCTGTTTACTCATGATCTTTTCCTGGACCGAAATGGCCTTTTCAAGCATAGCTCTTGCTTCGGAAAATCGTCCTATAAAAAGGTAGGTTGTGCCTAAATTCACATAGGTTTCTGACAAATACTGATCCTTAAGATCAGGATATTCTTCATGGACTTTAAAGGCCAGCATATGATAATCAAGTGCTTGATCATAATTCCCCAGACCAATGAATGCATTGCCTATGTGATTATAAGTTTGTGCCAATTCACCAGGATACTTACCAACATCTCCATTTAGTATATCTAATGCCTTGTTATGAATATCCATAGCCTGTTGAAATTGGTTTAACTTAAAATGGGTTTTACCTAAATCATTATATGAATTAGCAAATAATATAGGCTCCAATTGTGATATACTTTCAAGTATAGAAATACTTTTCTGCTGATAATCCAGAGCTTTCTGATATAGACCTGCATCAACATGAATATCAGCTGTTTTATTATATTGATCCGATAATGTTAATGGGTCCAATCCCATTTTCTCTGAATAAGTAATGATGGTATCATAGCAAGTGATGGCATCATTAAAATCAAAAATACTCAGAGATGCATTGGCTCTGGTTTTTAATTCTTTAAGAGCATTATTAAAATTATTCATGCCCATGCTTAATTCACTTGACGCACTTTTTAAATCGAGTGCTTCGCGAGATTCCTGGATGGAATTGCCTTCATCTAGTAAAGTGAGATATTTCAATATCCTGGAAGAGGCGTTGTCTTTATTTATAGAAGCAATTTGAAATGCTTCTCGATAGATCTTCAGTGAATCAGCTTGTTCTTCCATCTGAATGATCCTTTGACTGAGAGATGTTATTTTTTTGTAATCCTTTTCCTTTAATGTAAGCAATTCATCCATCTCTTGTTTGATAATCGAAATAGCCTCATCTGAGGAAGCTTTTATAATATTGTAATATTTCTGAGCGACGAGATCACGGGATCCTTTTTTACAGACAATGATTTCGAATTCTTCCAGCGGATCGGCCGGAATTCTACATACTTCTATTTCTTTTGTATTGACAACTTCCAGGAGGTTGCCACCTTGATCATCTTTGCCAATGTCAAGTATGACCAGATTACCATCTCTTTCATGAGGAAACACCAACACATACGAACCATCATCAGTAGTATATACTATATTAGCTGATTCCAGATTTTTAATTTTTCCCGATAACTTAACACCTACAGCAGGCTTCTTCCCACTACTCAAGTATAACATCTTGCCTCTGAGGGTATTATTGGATTGGCCTGAAATCGATAAGAAAGAAAAACCTAAAAAGAAACCTAGTAGAAGAAATTTCATATGATAGCTTTAATATTTAGCTCAACCATGAAGTACCCATAACCCTATAATATGTATCACTTTAAATATACCCCTATTAGATTAAAACAAACTATATGGATTCCCTATACGAGATATTGATTTCGTGAAACTTTGTTTTAAGCTATCTTATTTACGCTAAAAAATGGAAAATATTAATACAGATCCAGGCACTTCCATCTGAACAAAAACCTTAAGTCATAATAGCATGGAAATTAATTACCGGATTGAAATATCGTTAATCATACTTGGATGAAGACGCAACCCCATTATCATTTCCTAGCTGTGCCCACTCTACAACATTGCCTGTTCCCACCAATGGTA
>JABDLO010000497.1 GCA_013002995.1 Saprospiraceae bacterium
CCTGAGAGATGCATTTTTAGTATAGTGACCAGCAATGAAAAGGCTTATTATGACACTTATCACACAAGCTATTATTAAGAAAATAACTGAAGGCGGATAGTAATTAGGGTCTGAATAATACATTGAAGCCCAAAGGTGCTTCATAAGATAAAACAAGAAGGTAAGAAGAACACCATCAATTATAATTGTTATCCATCTTTTGCTATAAGCTTTTATAATTGCAATACTTCCCGCTAAAAAAATTGAGATCTTCAATAGTATCGAGATCCATGAAGAGTGATGCTTCTCAGCATAAATACTCATTGCTTTATAGAATCTAGAATAATATTTAAAGTCTTTTTTCCCATGAGATTCACCTTTAAAGTGAATGATTGAGGTTTCTGGATAATAAAGAATCTTATACCCCGCTTTCTTTATTCTCAAACTAAGATCGATGTCCTCACCATACATAAAAAAATCATCGTCAAACCCCTTTACAATATTCAATACTTCTCTTTTGACCATAAAAAAGGCTCCACAAAGAACATCAATATAGTTTTCTTCATTTTCGTTTAAATGATTCAAATTGTATGGAGTACCCATTTTAAGATTTGATCTGTCAAGACCTGTCAACTTCAACAAAGCATTAATCGGAGTGGGAAAAGATCTTTTCGATTCCGGTAAATATTTACCTCGCCCATCGACCATTCTTACACCTAATGCTCCAAGGCCATCTTCTTTAACGAGCCTATTATAAGACAAACTCAGGGTATCATCCGAAATGATGGTATCAGGATTTACAAATAGCAATACATTGCCTTGAGATTTTTTAATACCCTGATTGCATGCTTTGCCAAATCCTACATTTTCATTGTTCTTAATAAAGGTTACTTTATCTCCATACCGTTCTTCCAGGTATGGGAAACTACCATCACTTGAATTATTATCAATGACCAGTATTTCTGTCGTGATTCCTGATAAATTAGAATGAAGAATAGAATTAAGGCACTGTGCCAGAAAATACTTAACGTTGAAGTTGACTATGACTATAGAAAGATCAATCACTTATCTATTGTTAAAGGGAATTCTCGTTGCAATTGATCGTCCAAGAGTAAGTTCATCTGCATATTCTAGTTCTCCCCCAAATGATACTCCTCGTGCAATCGTGCTTATGACAACATCTTCTTTTTCAATCTTTTTATTGATGTAATAGATGGTTGTATCGCCTTCAATAGTTGGGCTTATGGCCATTATTAATTCATTAACAGCTCCACTTTTAATTCTATTTATTAATGTTTCGATATTAATATCTTCAGGCCCTATACCCTCTATGGGTGAAATTATACCTCCCAAAACATGGTATACACCGTTAAATTGGCCTGTATCTTCAATCGCCATGACATCTCTTATCGACTCCACAACACAGACAACCTTAGGATTTCTGGAATGAGAAGCACAAATCTTACATATTTCATCATCACTTACGCTATGACATTGTTTACAGTATGTTATTTCAGAAGATAACTTATCCAAAGCTTTGCTGATGCGAATAGACTTTTCATTATTATCGTTTATTAAGTGAAGAGCCAACCTCAAAGCTGATTTTTTGCCAATGCTTGGCAGGGATGCTAAGGACTCAACAGCTTCTTCAAGGACTTTTGATGTAAAATTCATTGAACAAAAATAATATTTAAGAATTACTTCATATATAGAATAAAACCAACGATAATCAATTACCAGGCAGCAATAAATCATTTTTTTTAATGAATACACTACTAAATGGTTATGGAATTATAAATTTGGGGGATTAATTTTTTGAAAGACAAAATTATTATGGCTGAAGTAATAAAAATGCCAAGATTGAGCGACACTATGGAAGAAGGAAATATTGTCGCATGGCTTAAAAAGGTAGGAGATAAAGTATCTACTGGTGATATCCTAGCTGAAGTTGAAACAGATAAAGCTACAATGGACCTCGAAAGTTTCCAGGATGGAACACTACTCTACATTGGAGTTGAGGAAGGTCCTGTCCCTGTAGATGGAATTATCGCCATTTTAGGAGAGGAAGGTGAAGATTATAAAGAGCTATTAAAATCAAGTGAAGCTGAGGCACCTAAGAAGGCAGAAGAAGTAAAAACTTCTGAACAACAGGCTCCTGCCTCACCTCCATCACCAACACCTCAGGCATCAAATCCTCAGCCTATTCCTACTCCATCAATGGAAGGAGGAAGGGTAAAAGCGTCCCCTTTAGCCAAGTCTATAGCTGCTGAAGCAGGAATTGACTTATCAAGGCTCACGGGAACTGGAGAGAATGGAAGAATCATTAAGAAAGATGTAGAGTCTTTTCTGGAAACAGGAGGAAATGGAACAGCAACTCCTGCAATGGCTCCCATCATGCTTCAGGAGGAGGTTCAATATGGCGACCATCCGATCAGCCAGATGAGGAA
This sequence comes from Saprospiraceae bacterium, assembly GCA_013002995.1. Lineage (GTDB taxonomy): Bacteria > Bacteroidota > Bacteroidia > Chitinophagales > Saprospiraceae > JABDLO01. The sequence goes on from JABDLO010000497.1 coordinate 2,427, forward strand.
AACCATAGCTAGGAGATTATCAGAAAGTAAATTTGGTGCACCTCACTTTTACCTGACCATAGAGGCAAATATGGATGAGACTGTACGTGCACGTAAAATGGCAAATGAAAATGCTGAGATAAGAATATCATTCAACGATATCATAGTAAAGGCTTGTGCTGCAGCTTTGCGTAAGCACCCGGCAGTCAATTCTTCCTGGCTGGAAGATAGAATAAGGATTAATCAAGACATTAATATAGGCGTTGCAGTTGCGGTTGATGAAGGTTTACTTGTTCCTGTAATCAGAAATGCAGATGCAAAGTCACTTACTTATATCAATCAGGAAGTCAGAGCATTAGCCGGCAAAGCCAAAAAGAAAAAGCTTCAGCCAGATGAAATGCAGGGCAACACCTTCACAATTTCTAATCTTGGAATGTTTGATATTGATGAATTTACGGCCATTATCAATCCACCGGATTCTTGCATTTTAGCAGTTGGTTCAATCATCCAGAAACCAGTTGTAAAAAATGGTGAAATTGTAGTGGGTAATATGATGAAGATGACATTATCATGTGACCACAGGGTTGTAGATGGAGCAACTGGAGCACAATTCTTACAGACTTTAAAGTCTATGCTTGAAAATCCTCTTAAGATTCTTGCATAAAAAAAAGAGTGAGGGAATAGGAATTCAAGTATTGGGCACAGTCAGGTAACTTACTTTGCCTTTCATTAGTGTCCAAACGAGACATTACCTTTGAGTTAAATCAATAACTCATGCGTTGTACAACACATTAGCATATAACTTCTATTCATCTTTCATGATGAAGTAAATGATTCATTTTTGTCATTATTTAAAGCCGATCACATGATGATTAGAAAAGTGTATACACTATTTGCAATAGAGCACTTCATTAATCTATGGTAAGAAATCATTAAACGTCACAATGCAGGAGCGAGATCATTGATTCTTAAATGATTTTGATTTGATTATAAATCATCTTACCCTATTCATCAACTTGAAACAATACAGATAATTTAAAGCCCAAAGTATAATCACATTGTATACGCTTATTGTCTCTATTCCTTATTCTCTTCATAAATAGGTCTATTTGTTGTCAACCTATTTTTGGACGGGTCTTGAACAGGAATTAAAAAAGGGCTGTTGCATAAGCAACAGCCCTTTAATTTTAATGACTCTTGGATTCTATTAATATCCGCTATTTTTATTTCCAGAGTAGTTTGATCTTTCACCTTTTCCAGCATTTGGGCCTTCAGGTCTTCCCATATCTACATCAGAATCGTCACATACTCTGAATTCAACTCTTCTGTTCATATAGTGTTGAGTCTCACTTCTACTAGATCCTACTAGAGGAGTTTCTTCACCACCATACATCAATTTAAAACTACTTCTAGGCAAGTTGTAATTAGCAACAAGATAATCTACAGCTGCTTTAGCTCTATTATATGACAGTACATTGTTGTAATCATTTCCACTTCTTACATCTGTATGACCTACTGCAGTTACACAAAGATCTGGATACATCTTCATTACCGTTGCTACATGGTGTAGGTGTCCGTAGAACTCTGGCTTAATGTTATATCTGTCTAGATCGTAGTGAATCATAGGTAAGAACCACTCACTTCTGATGGTAGAAATGATAGCTGCGGCCTTAGATTCAAATATAGAGTTAGCCTCTTCTTCATTGATATAACCAGGATCAGGAATCTGTGCAACTCCATTACCATTAACATCATATCCTGGAGGAGAGAAAGGCTCTTGATCTTCACAATCTGCAAGTCCATCTCCATCACTGTCTAGTGTAATACCTCTGGTATCCACAGCACATCCTGCTGGAGAATCAATCTCCTGATCAAGCATATTGATGATTCCATCTC
>JABDLO010000508.1 GCA_013002995.1 Saprospiraceae bacterium
ATAAAGGCTTACCCCAGGTTCACATGGAGGTTTTTAAGAGCCATGAAGAATGGGATGGTGAGATAAATCCACAAACCATCACCCCTGGAGTCCACAAACTTGAAATGGGTGAACATACTGGAACCCATGTCGATGCCATCAATCATATGGCCAAAGAATACGTGGGACAATCTATTGATACGATGCCATTATCCATGTTCTATACAGAGGGCATCTGTATAGACCTATCTCACAAGGACTTATCGGAGTTAATTGCAATTGAAGACTTGAAAGAAGCACTCACCAGGGATAACCTTGATATTAATAAGGGCGATACTTTATTGATTTACACTGATCATTATAGGAGGCACTTTAACACAGAGCATTGGCCCAAAGGCCCTGGATTATCAATCGATGCCGCAAGATGGTTGGGAGAATCTGGAATTGTTGCATTTGGAGTTGAAACTATGTCTCCAGGAATTCATGGCATATCCAATAGAGAAGTACACCAGATCTGTGGGGAGCTACAATTTACGCACTATGAGAACATGATCAATCTTCATTTATTGATCGGTAGGGGTAGGTTTAGATTCATCGGGCTTCCATTAAAAATCCGCGGAGGGACAGGTTCTCCTGTAAGGGCTATTGCTGTATTTGAATGAAAATTTACAATACCCCTTCGGATTCCAATCTTGCTCTTACAACCTTGTGCCTATTCCAAAATTGCACCTCCATATCAGAGAGAATTTTCTGACCTTCAGGATGATGAATGGTTGGTTCTAGTAATGGATCCAACTCAAGGAGTAAAATGATCCAATATGAGTAACCATCCTGAATTGCATATTTTCTAAATGATCCAATGCTTCCTCCAGGTCATCATTTTCTGTCAGGTGTGCTGCCATGCTTAGATGATGATAAGGATCAGATGTGTCTTGAGCATATAAAAAATACTCTTCAAACAACCTCCTGGATTCATCCTGCAGCCCCATTTCCCGAAAGGTATATGCCATCTTAGCATATTCTCCAGTGTAGGCAGTAAGATTTATACTGTCATTGATCTCCATGAACTTCTGATAATAAGACAAGGCTGTAGAATAATCTCTGAGGAAGTAACTTACTTTAGCCACCTCCTGAATTACATCAAGTCTGGAGGTATCTTTCTGGTATACATCAACCAGCAACTGCTGGGTTACTCTTAAATTCCTATTCTTTGCAAATATGATGTAAGCCCTCAGATATTCAGCGAATAAATTACCAGGATCATAAACCAATGATTGGTTTATGTATTTTTCAGCTTCTTCTACAAATCCGGATTGTATCAAAGCATTACTGATATGGAGATAGTTAAAGCTCAAAAGGCTACTATCCTGACCACCGGGATTTAACTGAATTCCTTTCAAAGCATATTCCAGATATTTTTCAGCATCTGGTACATAACTGGCATAATAATCAGAAAGTTGGTTTACAATAAAAGAAGATCCTGGTTGTTCTTCATGAGCCTTCTCCAGATAAGGAAGTGCTTCCTCATATTTTCCAATATCTAAATAATAAAATGCCTTGGCCACCAATCCCTGAGGCAATGAAGGATGCATCAGAAGTGCCTTATCGGCAAAGATGTTGATGCTGTCCTGGTATATTTTCTCAGCTCTTAAAATATCAAGATAGTGATAAGCTATTCCTATGAATGCATAAGCGAGTGCGTATTGATCGTCTTCTTCTATTGCCCTTGTGAAATGCGGTAAACTTCTATTAAGACCATCCATATCGCCACGGTTGATTAACTCCTGTCCTTTAAGGAAATGATCATAGGCTTTGGAATTATGAGTATGTTGATATTTAAGGCGTTGCTCCTCTTCAGGAGAAATCAGAATTTCTATTTCACTGACAATATTCAAAGCAACCTGAGATTGCAATTGAAAGACATCATCAATTACGAGGTCATACCTCCTCCCACTTACTTGTTTATCCTTCCATGCATCAATTAATTGAATATTCAACACTACCCTATCCCCGATCTTTTGACCGCTACCTTCAATGATGTAATTGACTTGCAATTCTTCTGCAATCTCAGAAATTGGTTTTGGATTATGCCGATAATGCTCAGTGGAAGATCGACTCACAACTCTGAGACCATTGATTTTTTGAAGATCATTGAGAATTGCTTCCCGGAGCCCATTGATCAGATATTGATTCGTAGAATCATTGCTATCATTTATAAATGGAAGGGCCGCAATGGAATGTCCTATTCCTGGAATTATTAGACGCTCTTTATCCCCTGAAAATATCCTTCCTTGTGATGTAACAATAAAATATCCCAATATCCCCAGTATTGGAACAACCCATAACCACTTAACCCATCCTGCTTTTAATTTGCTTTCACCAATTTTAGGGCTTACTTTGAGCTTGCCGGTTACCTCATCCCTTCGCGGTACCGTAAGCCCTTCATTGGAAATGGCAAAAACCTCCATCGGCCTCCCTACATTTTTAAATTCAAATGATCCTAGAGATTGTGTCTGGATTTCTCTTTGATTTTTTACCTCGTCATATACTTTGTCAGAAATTAATACCCCATGGGGCACTGAAAGCGATTCAATTCTTGACGCCACATTTACACCGTCACCAATTACACCATCTTCAGAAAAGATGATGTCTCCACTATGAATTCCTATCCGCACAGGGATGGACGGTTCAATGCCAAATTCTTTTTGCATGGTAATCCCACACTTAACCGCATCAATGGCACTATCAAATGTGCTCAACGTACCATCACCATAATATTGTAGAACCCTCCCATTGAAAGACTCAGTTATTCTTTGAAATACGTCGCGATGTTTTTTTATTAAAATAAGAGCAGCCGATTCATCTTCCTGCATCAATGCTGTATACCCTTCAATATCCGTAAACATGATGGCAACCAATCGATGGGACCTTGAAAGATTGAACTGGTCGTTTTCTTTAGCTACCTGCCCGGGAGGATATCCATATAACTCCCGAAAACACTTGATGAAATACGAAGAACTGGCAAATCCTACTTCATAAGCTACTTCTGAAACTGTCTTCTCGGTAGTTCTAAGCTTTTCCATGGCATGTTCCAGCCTTACTTGCCTGATGAATTGGCTAGCAGATAGATCTGTTGTTTTCTTAATCTTCTTGAGTAGATTGGATCTGCTCATTCCCAGCTTATCTGCTAATTCTGTCACTCCAAATAGTTCGTCCCCAAGGTGTTCCTCAATGGTTATTACCGTATTTTTAATAAAAGGACTTTCAATATTTAAAAGGGATACCATCTAATTCAGAATATGGAGTAAGGTTAATCATAATCCCTTGAGAATGAGATAATCTGAAGTTATGACCTTTCATGATTTGAGTCATAATTTATATTCTTTCCGCATAATTGATATCCATTATCGAATCTTGTTAAGAATGGATGGATATGTTATTGGTAGTAGGTATCGAATACCCGCACTTTTGAATTGTTATTAAAGATTAATAATTATGAAAAGCAGAATATATTATTTCGATCATTTGAGGACTTTATTGATATTCTTAGTGGTAGTCCTTCATTGTGGACTGGTCTATGAATCCGTATTGGAAAAGTCATGGATTGTTGTTGATCCGGTGAAAGCTGATTGGATAGGTCTGATAAGAATGTATTTGAACATATTTGTTATGTTTACCTTATTCTTTATTTCAGGATACTTCATAAAACCTTCCTTCGAAAAAAATTCGCACTGGCAATTTATCAAGTCTAAGTTTACTAGAATTATGCTGCCGTGGATCTTTGCAGTCTTGACGATGATTCCACTTTACAAGATTTTATTCCTTTATTCCAGAGGCTTACCTCAGGAACCATGGTATACTTACTTTCACATATATAACAGACCGGGAGGAGATCCTTATTTCTATGCAGACAACCCGGTTATGAATTGGTTGTGGTTCTTGCCCATCCTGTTCTTTTTTCAATTGCTATATGTAATGTTAAGAATATCAGGAGTAGACTTTACAAGGGCTTCAGTTAAATTCTGGACCATGCTGACACTTTTTGGAGGCCTTGCCTATTCAATGACAACTTCCGGATTAGGATTCGATGGATGGTATCATTCTGCAATCTTCCATTTCGAATGGAATCGCTTGTTGGTTTATTTTTTAGTATTTCTTCTGGGTACTGTTGTTTATGAAAATAAAGCAACAGTGGATATGCTAGATCATAAAAAACGCTACATCTTGATCAATGTAGTACTTACCATTTCCATAACCATATTTACAGCTACGGCACTTAATTTATTTTTCAACCTCATTGATCCGGCCAGAGATCATTATTTCTTATCCCCTGGAGCAGACAGGACCTTTTATTATCTGAGCCTTCTAACTTCAATGTTGTCCTTCATATATATTCTGGTGTATTCTTTTAAAGCTTATGCCAATAAAACCAACACGTTGTGGAACACATTAAGTAAAAACTCCTATTTCGTCTACATCATTCATCTTGTAGTTTTGGGTGTTTTAGCCGTTCCCTTCCTCGATTTTAAAATCCCAGCTGGTATTAAATTCCTGATTTTAGCATTGTCCACCTGGGTAATAAGTAATGCTTTAGTGTATTTCTACACCAAAATAATTCACCCTTATGTAAAAGGTACCAAAGGGGCTTCGATATTGGTTTTGGTTGCAACAATAGTCACTCTGAGTGTTTATGGACAACAGTTCAAAATAAATAAACTTGTACCCAATATCCAGACAGAACAAGAAATTGGTATAATGGGTATTCATGAAGCTGCAGCAACCGGAAATTTAGATGCCATTAAGCAACACATTAATCTTGGAAGTGATTTAAATTTAAGAGAGCCTTCAGGAGGATCCAGCCCTTTAATTACTGCGAGCCTTTTTGGCCAGACTGAGGTTGCTTTATTACTTATTGAGTCCGATATAAACCTGGATTTCCAGAATAATGATGGTTCTACTGCCTTACATACTGCTGCTTTTTTTGGGAGAGTAGAAATTGTGAAGGCTTTGATGGAAGCCGGAATAGATGCGGAAATTAGAAATAAAGATGGTTCAACAGCTCTTGATGCTGTTTCAGGTCCATATGAAAGTTTGAAACCTGTTTATGATTATTTCAATACAACATTCAATCTCCAATTAACTGATGAACAGCTTATTAAATCAAGGGGTGATGTTAAAAAATTACTGGAGTCATATAATTGATATTTGCAACCATCAGAGTTAAAGCTTGTCCATTCTTTCATACTCCGGTAAGTGAATTAAATAAAGAAATATGAAATACCACAATTCCAATTTTCTTAACCGATTGTTTTTATGGTCCATCCCGCTTTGTTTCTTTAGTGCAGGAACAGGAATGCTTATGTTATTGAAAGTTGTGAATGCAGATGGAAACTTCTATACCAGAATTCATTCAGAATACACTTCATGGATCGTGGCTCACATCATTCTTTTATTGGGGTCAATTCTATTATTGCCTGCTTCTATAGGGATTCGGTCTTTGATTTCAAATAAAAAACCAGGATTTCTGGCAGATGCAATGGTACCAATTATTGCCATTGCAGGAGCATTGCTATCTGGTCAATATGCCATCGATTTTCTAATGCCAGAGATCGCCAGATTGGGTGGTGAAGCACATGAAATACATAGCTTCTTGTCTACGGATGGCTTGGTAAGTATGTTGTTTTACAATCTTCCGGAATTGTCTTCCCTTGGGTTATTAATTATGAGCATTGCCTTAGTCTGGGATGGACGTATTGGCAAAACTCTATCTTATATATTAATCATCAATTGGTTGGTTGTAATACTAGGAAATCTAGTAGCTATAGAAATCCAAAGAATTGCACTTTTCTTCCTTGGGATTACATATGTTTTTATTATTCGTTCTCTAAAGGATTAATTAATTGTACAGAGTCACATGGAATCAATGAATATTGAGCTACACAGAGTTACTGCAGATCAAAAATCTGTATTGAATCATCTATTGGAACTCTATTGTTATGATTTCAGTGAATACCTGAACACAGATGTAGATGAAAAGGGATTATTCAATTATAAGTACCTTGACCAATATTGGCAAGAAGACGGTAGACACGCTTTCTTTATCATTGTGGATGGTAAGATTGCAGGATTTGTAATGGTCAATAAGGACTTAAAAATTGCAAAAGAAGGATATTGTATTGCTGAGTTTTTTCTCTTGAAAAAATACCGAAATAAAGGTATTGGTTCCAAGGCTGCATATCTTGCCTTCAATCAATTCAAGGGTTCCTGGGAAGTATCTGTGATCACAATTAATAAACCTGCTACCCAATTCTGGTTAAAGGCGATTGATCAATATACCAATGGGAAATTTCAGTCCATATCTAAGATGTATAATAAACGCGAGAAGTTATTCCTAACCTTTAATGCCTGATTCCAGGTACTGTTTAAGTTCAACCTGAATGTAGCGATCCCATGTTGAAGAACATACATCATAACAGATCAATTCAGCGGTCAATCCTATATGAACACACGTTATTTTACTAACTCCATAATCTAATGATTCAATTTCCCAATTCACGAATGATCCGATCCATTCTTTTTGAACACCTTCCAGTCCGGTTATGATTTGGTTAGCATCAATACACTTCCATTTCAATGAAGTATTGGGATTGTATTCAACCACCTCAAACTCATACCAGGGTTCTCCCCAGGATACCCTGAATAAATCTCCCTTTGATTGAACTAGCTTATCCTGATGTCCCCACCACAATGAAATTTCTGCAGTAAGAGCCTTAAAGACTTTTTCGGGGTTGGCTTTAATAATTATTGTTGATTTAAAGTGATTCAAAGTCTATATTGAATAGTTATGTTAAAATTAGCATTCTTTACTATCTTTCTAAAGTTCTAATACCATTCTGTATGCAATTTATATTAAGGCCCTGGAGAGAAGAAGATATACCCCATCTGGTTAAATATGCCAACAATCAAAAAATTGCAGATCGGCTTACTGACAAATTTCCTTATCCATATACGGAATCAGAAGCCAGTTCATTTATAAATGCAGTAAAAAAACAAGATCCTATAACCCTATTTGCGATTGAAGTAAATCAGGAGGCTGCAGGAAGCATTGGAATTATCATCCAGGAAGACATCTGGTGTAAAAATGCAGAACTTGGTTATTGGTTGGCAGAGCATTTATGGGGAAAAGGCATCATTACAGCTGCTATAAAACAAATTGTGGATTTTGGATTTAAAAACTTCGAAATTGATAGGATTTTTGCTCGACCATTTGGAAGCAATAAGGCTTCACAAAGGGTCCTGGAGAAAGCTGGATTTCAATTAGAAGCAAGGTTGAAACATACCATATTTAAAAATGGTCGTTATGAAGATGAAATGATCTATGGCATAAGACGAGATACATAATGGATCGAAATTCTAGAATGCTGGTATTAATCAAGATCCTCCATACCATCATATGGATGATTTTTGTCGGCATCATATTTTATATCGTGTACAGCGGGGCAACCGGAGAAATTACAACTTTTACCTGGATCGCCATTGCCTTAATTATAGGTGAAGGGTTGGTCCTTGCGATATTTAAAATGTATTGTCCGCTGACGGTATGGGCCAGGAAATATTCAGATTCAAAGGCTGAAAATTTTGACATTTATTTACCTGAATGGCTGGCTAAGTATAATAAAGTCATATTCACTTCGATATTTCTGGCAGGATTGATTTTAGTTCTATGGCGCCAATTCTTTTAAAACACTTAAGCAAAATCATATCCCCTCCTCAACAATGAAATAATTTCATCATCCACTTGATGATCATACATGACCCTGATGTGATGTGCATATTTCTTTCCCCAGCTTGCCGTCTTCTTAATCCTTGGACTATGAATGATTTCTGAGTAATAAAACTTTATATCCAGCTCTTTGCTCATGGGTTTTACGATCAACCAGGCCTTTTCCTTAGTAAATACAATAGACTTGGTGCTCATTCCTACAGAACATGGTTGCCAGTCTATCACACTGATCAATAACTTGTCAAATGCCAGAACGAGATTGTCAGGTTTACCGTCAAATAGTTCATCGATCGTCTTATCTGTACACATATGTGACTGATTGGTAGATTTAAAATTGCGATCGCACTTCGGGCAGGTCCACATTTTACAGATTGTTAATTGTTAATTGTTAATTGTTAATTGAAGAGATTGCTGATTGCTGATTGCTGATTGTTAATTGCTGATTGCTGATTGTTAATTGATGATTGAAGAGATTGTTGATTGTTGATTGCTGATTTAAGAGATTGTTAATTGTTAATTGTTGATTGAAGAGATTGTTGATTGTTGATTGTTGATTGTTGATTTTACTAATATTTAATTGAATACAGTAACATAAGGTTCAGAAATTTTATCTTTCGATTATGAAAGTAATTATCACCGGAGCAACTGGGATGGTGGGTAAAGGTGTTCTTCTTGAGTGTTTGGACCATCCTAAAGTTCAAAGTGTCCTTACCATCGGAAGATCATTGATCGATATCGATCATGATATACTTGTTCAGATTGAACACAAGGACTTTTCTTCATACGAGAATATTAGTGATCAATTAAAAAACCATGACGCATGTTATATGTGCATGGGAATAAGTGCAGCTGGTCTCAGTGAAGAGAAATATTCAGAGATCACCTATGATTACACCATGGCCCTTGCTCAGAAATTGTATGAGCTTAACCCTGATA
>JABDLO010000522.1 GCA_013002995.1 Saprospiraceae bacterium
AATATCTTTTGTCAGGGCTATGGTGTATGATCCTGCAATAATCATTCTTGATGAAGCCACGAGTTCTGTGGACACTGAAACAGAAGAAATGATACAGGAAGCTATTGAGAAATTAATGAAAGGTCGAACCTCCATTGTAATTGCTCATAGGTTGTCAACGATCCAAAATGCAGATGAGATCATTGTACTTGATAAAGGAGAAATTATGGAAACAGGAACTCATGATGAGCTTCTTGCAGAGAATGGATTTTATGCACAATTGCATCGCATGCAATACCGGCGGGCGGTTTAATTTGCGGTTTATCGATTCAAAACACCCTTTTGTACAATATTTAGGCTTATTTTGTTAATATTGTTAGGTCAGATTGAAGATATTTAATGGCTAGGTACAGAAATTTTTTAATTGTATGGTGTTTACTGACTTTCACCGGAAATTCTGTTTTCGGCCAGATGTCGGAACTTACCCGCAAAAACAATAAGGTAAAGTCCTATACCCATCATAAATTCAAGAAGAACAAGAAGTTCGCCCAGATCTGTCCCATTTTCTATTCAAGCGAATATCCTTACCAGGGAATTGGAGTAAAAATTGGAGATCCTTTAGCTATAACATATAAATTCTATGCCACAGAAACCTGGGCATTTGGGATTGATGCAGGTAAAGCTTCAGAAGGACTTTATAGCCAGTTGCACAAGGATAGGTTTAATAGCGTACCTATTCCAATCGATACCTCCTTCATATATGTGAGTCATGACGTATTGAATCAAAATATGTTCAGCGTAAAGGTATTTTATTACAAGGAAGGACCTAAAGCTATAAAAGGACTTGATTTGTACCTTGGGGCAGGATTTCAGATGCAATTCGTTGATATCAAATACGATTACATTGCTGTGAGGGAGATTCCGCCTGAAACAAGAGAAACTCAACAAGTCACACTAGGATTTCAACCCATGGGGCTTGAGTTAATGGGTGGATTAGAATATTCTTATTTCAGCCTGCCCATTACAGTATTTGCGGAATTAGGTGTTTTCCTCGGGGTTGATGACATACAGCAATGGAGAAAATTTCAGGGTGGAATGGGCATAAGGTACGTCTTCTGATTCCCAAGCCCTTCTTCTAAATGAATTTTAAGAACTTATTATTAGTTGCAGGCCTAATCATTGTCATTAGCAGCATTTCCTACTATTTTTTGGGAGGATTAAATGATATTCAGTACTCAATTCAATCAGCAAAGCCTTATAACCTTATCGGGAAAGAGTATTCTGGCAGCAATAGCTCTATTAAACTTAAAAGTATTTACGATCAAATGAAGGAGCTCCTTGATTCGACATTTCCTGGAGGAGTCCTGGTAATAGTCAATGATGAGAGTCAATATGATCCTGAGGATAATAAAGTTTGGTACTTCATTGGGATCATTCCAAAATCATCAACTTATCCTGAGCAAATACCTGAAGATTATATAGTCAGAAGGTTTAATTCAAAAAAAATTGTAAGAGCAAAAATTGAAGCGCATAATTTGGTCATGCCGAAACCGGAGAAAGTGCGAGATCAGGCCAGGACTCTTGCAGAAAGGGAGGGCCTGGAATTGTCCCAATATTCAATAGAGAAATATCTTGATGAGGGTGTGATGGAAATCGACTTCCTGGTGAAGGACTAATTTACTATTGCATTTGTTCTGCAAGTAACTGCTTTTCGTAAAGATCTTTATATACGCCGTTTGCAGCAAGCAAGGATTCATTTGTGCCTCTTTCTATTATTTTACCCTCATCAAGGACAATTATTTTGTCTGCAAGTTTTGCCGATGAGATTCGATGTGAGATGATAACAGAGGTCCTGTTCTTCATTATCCTTTCCATGCTTTGCAGGATAGTATTTTCGGTATTTGTATCAACGGCAGACAAGGCATCATCAAGGATCAATATCTTTGGTTCACGAGCTAAGGCTCGAGCAATTGAAAGGCGTTGTTTTTGACCTCCTGAAAGAGTAATACCCCTTTCTCCAATTTTGGTGTTGTAGCCTTCTGGAAATCTTTCAATGTTTTCTGATAGATCCGCATCTTCAGCTGATTTAAGTATGGAGTCCGGATTATAGTCCGACAAGCCAAATGCAATATTGTTGAAAATGGTGTCTGAAAAGAGAAAAACATCCTGTGGCACAAATCCCATTTGACCCCTAAGGTTATACAGATCGTATTCTTTGATGTCCCTATTATCTATAAATATTTGTCCGGAGTCCACATCATACATCCTTCCCATGAGATATGCGATGGTACTTTTACCCGAACCGGTGGTACCTATAATCGCCAATGATTTCCCTTTCTCGATTTCAAATGATATGTCATCGAGAGCTTTGATTCCAGAATCTGGATAAATAAAGGATACATTTTCAAACTTGATTTCTCCATCAATCTCCTTGGTAATACTGCTTTTAGAGACAATGTCATTTTTCTCTTTCAGAAATTCATTAATTCTTTTTTGTGATGCTTCAGCTCTTTGCGTTATGCTTGTAATCCATCCAAGTGCCGTAACAGGCCAGGTTAATAGATTTACATAAATGATAAATTCGGCGATATTGCCAAAACTTACCGTCCCTTGCATAACCTCAGCACCTCCAATATATACAACCAGAATTGTACTAAGTCCAATGAGCCCCATTATCAATGGGAAAAACAAGGCATTAATTAGAGTAAGCTTCAGAGATTTGTCTTTATAGTCATTGCTGGCAACAGTGAATTTGTTTATTGAATCATCTTCCCTTACAAATGATTTGATTACACGAATACCTGAAAATGCCTCCTGGACAAATGTCGAAAGACCAGATAAACTTCTTTGGATCTCTTCAGACCTGCGATTGATAATATTGTTAACGAAGTAGATGCTGAAAGATAGAAATGGTAAAGGGATGAGAGCATATAAAGTAAGTGTGGAGTTCACAGAAAACATATAGGGGATCAAAATCAGAAAAAGTACAATCAAATTGATCCCATACATAAGACAGGGGCCAAAGAACATTCTAACTCGGCTAACATCTTCGGAAATCCTGTTCATTAAATCTCCAGTATTATTTCTTCTGTAAAAACTTAAGGGAAGTGTCTGATAATGTTCATATACCTCATTTTTTAGATCATATTCTACTAGCCTTGACATAACAATGATCGTCTGTCTTGTTAGGAATAGGAATGCACCTCTCATTACGGCCATGATAAGGATTAATAGTGCATAGAAAAATACGCTTTCAGCAAATATTCCGTAGAAATCATCCTGTAATTGTAGTCCTTGAAAGAGCTTGTGGAGCCTGATGTTATCAATTACAAGATCCAGAGCCCGTCGGACCAATTGTGCGGGTATAATCTGGAATACATTAGATAGAATAATGAATAAAATCCCTAGTAGAAGATGACGCTTATACTTAAAAAAATATTTATTTAGGTAGGAAAGCTCTTTCACGAAATACTATATTACTGTATGTGGGTTTTGCCAAATAATAGTTTATGCAAACGTTTGAAGACTTCAAAAAAGAGCAATTTTTGTTACCTCAGCAGGGCCAAATCCTTTTGATTTCCTGCCTGAAAATAGCTACATTTGAAGTACTCACATTAGCGATAATCGCTAAAATAAGAAATCAAATCTACTTTAAATTATGATCGAGGTAAATGAAGCCAAAATGACCGCAAAGACATCAATATTTAAGAAACTAGAGGAGATGGGTCACGAGCAGATTGTTTATTGTCATGATGAACATACAGGTCTTAAAGCAATTATAGGGATTCATAATACAGTGCTAGGACCGGCTCTTGGTGGTACACGTATGTGGAATTATGCCTCGGAGCAGGAAGCTCTAGTCGATGTATTAAGATTGTCCAGAGGTATGACATTTAAAGCCGCAATAAGTGGATTGAATCTGGGTGGGGGAAAAGCTGTGATCATTGGAGATGTAAAGCAAAAGAACGAAGCATTTCTAAGAAGATTTGGAAAATTCGTAGATGGTCTGGGAGGAAGATATATTACTGCTGAAGATGTTAATATGAAGACCAGGGATATGGAGTATATCCACATGGAAACAAATAATGTAACCGGATTGCCTGAAAGTATGGGAGGAGGAGGAGATCCATCTCCTGTAACCAGTTTTGGTACCTATATGGGTATGAAAGCGATGGCTAAGACGGCATATGGCTCGGATAGTCTCGAAGGGAAAAAGGTTCTGGTTCAGGGTGTTGGTCAGGTTGGAATGTACCTTGTGGAATATTTAACTAAAGAAGGAGCCAAGGTAATGATCTCAGATATCTCTGAAGAAAAACTGAAGAATGTCTCCTCACAGTTCGGTGCAACTGTTATATCTAATGAAGATATTTTTGATGTCGACATGGACATCTATGCACCTTGCGCTCTTGGAGCCACATTAAATGATGACTCCATAGCAAGAATGAAATGCCAGATAATTGCAGGGGCAGCAAATAACCAACTGGAGGACGAAGAGAAGCATGGGTATATGTTGATGGACAGAGGTATATTTTATGCACCTGACTTTGTAATAAATGCCGGTGGTCTTATCAATGTATATAAGGAACATCTTGGAAGTTACAATAGAGACAGGGCTTATAGGACCGCTGAAAAGATTTACGACACCTGTTTAAATATTCAGCATGTCTCTGAAGAGCACAATATTTCTCCTCAGGAAGCTGCTATTAAATTAGCGATCAAGAGAATTAAGGCCATTGGAAGGGTAAAGCTTTCAAAATAGATTTTAGCAAATATTTTTTTAGGTACCGGCATTTTTATGGCCCGTACCATCATGTTCTTTATATTGCTGCACAATGCTTAACAGAAGAACCTTACGTGTAAAGGCAATGCAGGCCTTATTTGCGTTTGAACAGTGCAAAGGGGCTGATTACAACGTTAGTATTCAAGAGATTGAGGAAACTTTCTCGCCGGATCTGAATTCTATGGAAGAACAGGACCCAGTTCTACTTGGTCAACAAAAGAATGAAGCGAAGAAGCTTTTTCAGGAGCATATAAATGAAGGTTCTTCCGTCAGGTCCTCCTCTGATGAAAAAGTGGAGAGTGTTGTAAAAGATGCAGTAAAAAATTATCATAAGCAGGTTAAAAACGATCAGAATCGAATTAGAAAAGCAATGGTCATGGAAGCCGAAAGGATCTATGATCACTTCATTAAAATATTGAGCCTTCTTATTCAGTTTCGTAAAATGGCAGATGCGGGGGTAGGGTTCAAAAAAAGCGAAAATGAAGCCCAGCATAATTTTTCAGATAATACTATCGTAAAAGCCTTGAAGGAAAATGACGAATTGGAGAATATTTCCCTGAAGAAGAATTTACAATGGGAATCAGATATTGATACAGTTCGCGATTGGTTCAAAAATGTAATTTCTAAAGACGAAGAGTACATTGAATACCTTAAAATTTCAAGTCCTGATCTTGAGCAGGACTACGAAATCATTAATTATATTATAAGAAAGGTCATTTTCAAGAATGATACCATTCTCAGCTATTGGGAAAATGCCGACATGAACTGGGCAGAAGATAGCTCGATTGTTCGAAGCCTGGTGAATAAAACAATGA
>JABDLO010000525.1 GCA_013002995.1 Saprospiraceae bacterium
CTCCAATACTAGCACCACCATTTAAGGCTTCTATCGCTGTTCTGCTCAAAGAGCCATAACTCATGGCACTGATGTTTAGGATACTTGCGTTATAAGCTTTTGAACAATTCCTCGCGCCAATCAATACCCTGGGATGATGATTGAGTGTGTGCGGATCAAGAGCAGCAATACTATGATTCATCCATTCATATCCTTCTCCATATACATCCACTTGAGTACCAAAAGGAGCTGTATCAAGAACTTTTTTAGCACGCTGGTAAATGATAGATCTGAACATGCGATTGATAGGTGCTCCTTCGGTATCAGACTCAATGAAGTATTGATACAATTTAGGTCGCATCCATTCAGCAATATAGCGGGACCTACCAAGAAATGGAAAATTTCTCAGTATTGAATGCTTAACCTGAAACATATCATAAAACCCAATAAAAACAATTGGCAATACTATAACAAGTGCCCACAAAAAATGGTATGAAATGTAAAATGCAGCAAGCCCAATAATTACAAGAACCAATATGGAAAATAATGTAAAAGAAGATCTCATGCTTATATCACTAATAATTAGCATGAAGATTGAAAAAATATCCCAAAGGATAGATTTTATTAACCATTATTCTGAGTGGGCATCTGCTCAATATATACTGATGATGAAGGAAATGCAAAGGCGACATTATTTTTCTCAGCAATTGAGATGACATTAAATATGATCTCCTCTTTTACAGCCAACTCATCTGCATAATCTGTAGTCTCAATATAAACTCTTAACATAATATCAATAGAACTTGGACCCAATTCCTTGAGTAGTACATATTTTGACTCCTGCCAGATTCTTGGATGTTTGCTTACATATTCTTTTAGATCTGAGATAAAAGACTTGATATCTTCAGATTTAGAATTGTACATCAATCCAATGGTAGTATTTAAGACCCTCATATTTCTGACTCCAAGATTGGTCAGGTATTCGTTAACCAATATACCATTTGGAATTGAAATGATAGATGTATCTACCTTTTTAATCCGTGTAGACCTGAATCCTACTTCGACTACACTTCCTTCATTACTACCTGCAATGATGTAATCTCCGATCTGAAACGGTTTATCAAAAAAGATCATCATGGAGCCGATAAGATTTTTCACCGTATCCTGAGCTGCAAGGGCCAATGCCAGACCTCCAATAGAAATACCGGCTATTAGAGCCGTAACATTAACATTGAGAATATGAAGAACATTAAATACTCCTGCAATCACCACAATGATCTTGATCATTTTGATGACAATTGGGAGCAATTGTTCATCCAGTTTAGTTTCTGTGGCCAGGGCTGCCTCTTTTAAGTATGCCTTCAATATATTGACCAGTGTCAATACAATCAACACTACAAAAACAGTGAATAAGACTTCATTAATTTTTAATAAAAAAAATGACATCTTAATAGGCAACCGAATGACCGGCAACATGTAACTGACCAAAGAGGATAAAAAGGCCAGGACGATCAATCCATCAATCCGCTTAATGAGGTCAATCTGGTCCTTTTGTAGGAATGTGAGTTTACGCGTCATCAACTTTAAACTGATGTTAAGTACGCGTGAGAGGATATAATATCCAACGACCAATATTAAACCAAAAACCAATAAAGCAATCCATTGCCATCCATATAGACCAAAATATCTCATTCCCTGTTTGGCAGGAAGCATATCTATCACCCGATGCAATCCGAATGGATATACATCCTGATACAGATCAGGAATGATATCTACCGTGAGGTCGCTATACATCCACTTATCATCTATTTTTTCCACATAGACATCAGGGAGTACTTCTGGAAATGGGAAGTAAATAAAATCTTCCGCAATCGAATCCTGATACATGCTATCCTTGGAGATTCTTGAAACATGAACATAAAGTCCCTTCCCATCGTAGATCCTCTTCATAAGTTGAGCAGAACGTATGCGCTCAAGAGAATCTAAGTCTGCCGGGAATGACCTGGCTGATAACTCAGGAAAGAAGTTATCATCCTGTAGGTAATCCAAATGATTGTAAATCACCTCATATGGATTATTGAATCCTGCCTCATTCTGAGCTGATAATTGAAATCCTGATAAACATATGATGGTAAACCATACAGCCTTATTAAGCAATTGTCTCATCTTCTACATTGATTTTATGGACATGCAAAGATACTTAATAATTCATACTCAACCTAAGCTTCAACTGAATAAGAAAATGATATTCATATCAACTAAAGTGCTGATATACAATATTTATTATATTACGATAAATTTTAATATTTTTGATGGATGATTTGGAACAGTTACATTCAGGGTTTTAAAAGTTACCTATTTCTGGAACGGTCACTATCACCCCATTCCATTGAAGCATATATGCGGGATGTATCTAAGTTGGCTGATTTCGATCAACGTCGCGAACCTTCCACTGGTCCTCTTGAAATGGATCAGAAAAGTATTGAAGAATTCCTGCATGAAATATATAATATGGGTCTCGATGCCAAGACTCAGGCCAGAATACTTTCAGGAATTAAAGCCTTTTATAAATACCTGGTTCTCGAGGGTGAATTAAAGAACAGCCCAGCCAGACAATTAGAAGGTCCACGACTACGTCGTAAACTTCCAGATACACTGGGCTATGAAGAGATACAGCTTATCCTCGATAGCATGGATATGAGCTTGCCACTGGCTCATCGCAATAAAGCCATTATTGAAACACTTTATGCTTGTGGTCTTAGGGTAACAGAACTGGTTAACTTTCGATTATCATTTTATTACCCGGAAGAAAAGTATATACGCGTAATTGGTAAAAATAATAAAGAAAGAATCGTCCCAATCGGTGATGCTGCCATAAAGCAGATTGATTATTACCTAAAACATGAGCGTTGTCATCTGGATATTAAGAAAGGACATGAGGACTATGTCTTTCTTAATCGCAGAGGAAGACAATTGACACGTGTAATGATCTTCCATATCGTTAAAGCATCTACAGCCAAGGCTGGAATTGAAAAAACAGTGAGCCCTCACACATTTCGCCATTCCTTTGCTACCCACCTTGTTGAAGGCGGAGCCAATCTACGTGCAGTTCAGGATATGCTGGGTCATGAATCCATTACTACAACTGAAATCTACACCCATATAAATACTGAATTTTTAAGAGAAACCATTTTATTATACCATCCGGGGAGTAAAGCGAGAAAAGCTAAATCAGATCTCCCATCCTGATCTGTATTCCCTTGTTACAAATTCATTGGCTTTTTCATAGTTAGTGATTCTCATATTAGGTCCATCCCATTTTAATACCTTCCGTCCGGGAAATGCATATGGATCCCAATCACCTCGCTTCCTTCCTGGCTTCAATTCTTTATACTCGTGGCTACGGATGGCCAGATTTCCCATGAGGACAGTTTCTGTAAGCGGTCCGGCAATAGAGAAATCAGATGTTGCCTTGGTTCCGTTCATACACGCTTCAATCCAATTCTGCTGGTGACTGCCTTCGATCCTGGGAAGAGTAGGTTCAATATTAATATAATCATTAAGATGAGTAGGCAATAGTCTTGGATTTGCAGCATAGGTATCACATAAGACCTTTCCACGACTTCCTTCCATGATGACTCCCCCGCTTGAGGCAAATGTATCATCATCTGTCATTTCTTCCGGTCTCGGCGGCATCATTCCTCCATCGTACCAGATCAGTTTTACTGAAGGCTGATCTCCCCTTTCGGGAAATGTAAAGCGCACGATGGATGAAGGCGGGCAGGTCCCATCAAAATCATTAATCAAAAAATCATCTACATATACTTGTCCCACAGAAGCTTCAACATCTATTGGATAACCTAAGCCTAATGCTTCAAACGGGGGGTGCATGATGTGACAACCCATATCTCCAAGGGCTCCGGTCCCATAATCCCACCATCCTCTCCACTTAAATGGAAGATAAGATGGATGATAATCACGCATCTGAGCAGGACCCAGCCACAAATCCCAATCTAATCCTTCAGGAATTGGATGCTTATCCTTAGGCCTGGGGACGCCTTGTGGCCAGATGGGACGATTGGTAAAACAATGTACGGTATGCACATCACCGATCAGCCCTGCTTGCAACCACTCCATAATGATCCTTACTCCCTCAGCAGAAGCTCCCTGATTTCCCATTTGCGTAGTAACATTGTACTTTACTGCTGCTTCAGTGAGCAGACGCGCTTCCTTTATGTTGTGGGTTAAAGGCTTTTCAACATAAACATGCTTACCCATTTCCATAGCAGGTATAGCGGCTACTGCATGGGTATGATCAGGTGTTGCAATCATCACAGCATCTATGTCTTTCTGCTTTTCATACATTACCCTGAAGTCTTTGTAGCGGACAGCATTTGGTACAGCATTGAAGGTATTGGCTGCTCTGTGATCATCAACATCACAAAGAGCTACAATCTCCGCTTTACCGGTCATAGCCGCATTCCTTAGAATCCCTGCACCTCTGCCCCCTACACCTATCCCAGCAATCTGGAGACGATCACTGGGAGCAACAATCCCTTTTCCGCCTAAAACATGTCGAGGGACAATCATCCATCCCGCTGTTGCAATTCCTGATGTCTTGATGAATTTCCTCCTGTTGGACTTCATATTTATTCGAATTTTGGCAGGAGATGAATCTACAAATAAAACGTCTACTTCACCGCATTTGGATCTCATAATATGATTAAAATTGTTATGATATTCATAAGGTCCTGGATCTGAGCATCACTTCCTTCTCTCACATCGTATTTACAAGGAATATTTTACAATCTTTGCATCATTCTATGAGATCGATCTCCTACACCAACAAAATTCTGGCAGCATCCATTGCCTTGCTCATTATTGTGATGTGGCTAGCTTCATGTGCTCAGCAGTCGACAAGAGGTCCTCGAGGTGGACCCAGGGATGAAACACCGCCAAGTATAGATACGGTAAAATCTACACCTAATCTTCAGACGAATTTCTCAGAACGAAAGAT
>JABDLO010000533.1 GCA_013002995.1 Saprospiraceae bacterium
AGGTAACCATTAAGCCTCATATTGATAAATCAAGGTCGTCCAATACCATGGCATTGGTAGGATCACGACGGTTAAATGTACAAGAAGCGTCCATGTATGCAGGGGCATTTGATGATCCGGCCAGGCAGGTAACTGCATTTGCAGGAATCCAAAGTGGGGTCAGGAATAATGCGATTATTGTTAGAGGCCAGTCTCCCAAATATTTTGCCTGGTATGTAGAAGGAGTAGAGATTCCTAATCCCAATCATTTTGCCAACCTTTCAACATTCGGTGGGGGAGGATTGACGGCTTTAAGTCACCATTTGATAGCAGATTCAGATTTTTACAATGGGACCATGCCTGCTGAGTATGGGAATGCCATTTCAGGCGTATTTGACATGAAGATGAGGAGGGGAAATAATAAAAGCACCAACCGTAATTTTCAACTGGGATTAATAGGGACTGACGTTGCCATGGAGGGACCCCTAAGTAAAAAATCCGGTGCCTCTTATTTATTTAACTACAGGCTTTCAACGCTTACGATGATGCAATCTTTATTACCAGAAGAGGCGAAAGGTACTCACTACCAGGATTTATCATTTAAACTCAATTTCCCTAGCGTCAAGAATGGAGTTTTCAGCATTTGGGGGATAGGATTGTATGATCATTCCGGTCAGAATGCTAAAAGTATCCATGAGACTGTTGAATACAATTCTGACCTGGAGGACCAGGATGTAGATCAGTACATGGGAGCAATTGGAATCAATCACACCTATTTTTTAAATGAAAATAATTCAATTCATAGCAACGTGGCTTTAACTTCATCAGGCCTTGATGCATTGACCAGGATAAGAACTGAAGAGGATGAATTGTCAGATGATGAGCAATTTGATATTACTTATTATGACTTATTTATTCAGAGCCAATTGAAATCACAAATTTCTGCAAGGCATCACAATTCTTCTGGATTTAAATATAGAAAGTTCTTTTACAGTCTTGATCTGGAATATGCCAGGGAAGTGGGTTCTAACCTTTATACCTTGTCTGATGAACAAGGCAGTTCTGACCTAATCCAGGCATATACCAGTTCTGTCATCCGCATTAACCCCAGATTATCAATATCTGGAGGATTCAATCTGACTCATTTTACATTGAATGATGAAACCATCCTGGAGCCTCGACTTTCCTTGCAGTATCATATGAGTGATAAAGTAAGGTTGGGATTGGGGATTGGCAGGCATAGCCGTCTGGAACCATTAAATTACTTTTTTGCAAGAGATCAATTTGGTGATTCATCCAACACTGATATGAGCTTGCCTAAATCTGATCAATTTCAGATAGGCATGGATTATTTCATTTCTGATCATTGGCATCTTAAACTGGAGACTTATTATCATAGGTTGAAGGATGTAGCCATCATACCTGACAGCAATTTTTCATTTATAAACCTTGAAAATGATTGGTTTATTAATCATCAATTTGTAAGTAGCGGGAAAGGGAGAAATTATGGAGTGGATGTAACCCTTGAAAGGTATTTAAGGAATGGTGTTTTTGGTCTCCTGAGTACATCCTATTATCGTTCAGAATTCCAAAACAATGATGAATGGTTCAATAGTATTTATGACAATCGATTCACAATGAACTTGTTACTCGGTAAGGAGTGGCAGATCGGTGATAATAATTCTTTCAGCTTTAGCACTCGATTTTCATATATAGGAGGAAGGCCTCATTATCTTATAGATGAACTATTGAGCTCAAGTACTTTCAGTGCTCAATTAATAACAGAGAATGGATATACTGAAAGGTTTCCGGGAGCTTTTCTTACTCATTTCTCAATCAATTATATCATTAATAAAAACAATCTTACACATACCTTATCTCTCAAAGTATTAAATGCGACAGCTTATGAAGAATTTGAAGCATTTAAATATAATCGGCTGACCGGCCAGGTTGATGACTTCAGAGAAGCAATTGTTCTCCCCAATTTAAGTTACAAAGTATCATTTTAGTGATTTTAAATGCATTTGCATCCCTTTTTCAACCCCTCTCCACCCCTGACAATCACTGTAAAAGGTTCTAACTTATGCTGATTCTTCTCAAAGTCTAATAGGAAGTATATATGCTGCCCATCTTGCGGATGAAGGCTTCAATAAGCAAGAAATTGTACAAGCCCTGTCGGCTGTAAAATCGAGATTAGGACAACATCCTTATTTTATCATTTATCCGATCACTGAAGCTTCAGGTTTAGATAAAAGGTGGTTCCAGACCATTGGACTTCTATTGTTAATCGTATTGATGGTATTTGCATTTAAATATCTATTAAGAATATTTGATAGGAGAAAATTACTACGTCTTTTAAAAAGGGAATCAGAGGTGTTCAACCTGATCAGGACAGGAAAAACCAATAAAGAGATTGCATCTCAGTTGAATGTAGAAATTAGCACAGTTAAGAGTCATGTCAACAGCATCTACAATAAGCTGGGAATAAAATCAAGGAAAGCTACAAGAAAATATAAGTAATAGAATTTTAATATTTCATTAGGAGAAGGTAGGGTTTCTTCAACGTATATTGCGGTAATCTAAATACATGAATCATGAAATATGCATTTCTATTTTCATTTCTTATTGCATCAATTATAGGAAGTAGTCAGGATAATAATAATCAACTGGATGGGTTTTCTCCTTTGATAGGAAAGACGTGGGTTGCAGAAGGACAATGGGGCGATGGAAGTGTGTTTAAACAGGAGATAACATTCAGCTCTAAATTGGATGGGAAATTGATCATGGCAGAGTCTGATGGTTTCATTGATCAATCTCAAACAGGATGGGGGCATCGAAATCATGGGATCAGAAAATGGAATAAAGAGAAAGGAATTATTGAATTCTGGGAATATGATGTATTCGGGGGCATGACATATGGTACGGTGGCAATGGAAGGAAAAAATATATTCTATTCATACGATTACGGGGGCACCCTGATAACCGATGCATGGATTTATAAAGATGACCGCACCTACCAGTTCAAAGTAGGAAGCTATGAAGGAGGTAAATGGAATCAGGTTTATCTTGATACAGAATTTAAAGCTCTGCCGATTTACACCGGATCACGTGAAGATCTTAATACATTACTTGCCGGGATGAAGACATTTTCTGAGACTTATATGAAAGAGGATCATATTGCCATTTCTGAATTCTATACTGAAGACGGAAAGATCATGCCCAATGGAACTCCAATTATAGAGGGGAGGGAAGCAATTGCAGAGAGATGGAAATTAAAAGATGATGTCGACATCCTGCATCATGCAATATATCCTGTAGAAGTAAACATCATAGATGATATCGCTTATGATTATGGATATTATGAAGGGAGTACTAAGGTTGGTGATCAGGCAGCTACCAATTGGAAAGGAAAGTATGTAATCATATGGAAAAAGGTGAATGGAAAATGGCTAATGGATGTAGATATCTGGAACCGGGTAAATGATTAAATATGTACGTTTAAACCTGATTATCAACGACCTATATATTCTTGCTCTATAAATTGCATGTCTTCATTTTCCTGATTATTTACTCTTGAATATAAGGTATAAATAATTCCATCTTTAAGACCCACACCAGGTACAAAAATCTGGTCAGCTCTAATGATGTTCATAACCTTACTGTAGATCTCTGAAGCAGGAACAATAACGTCAGCTCTGTCAGGATTCATTTTTAAATCAGAAATCCGTTGATTTATTGAGAATGTCTTAATGTATGCTTTGAGGGCTTTTAATTCTGTAAGTGAGAGAATCTTTTTTCCTTTGGTATTGGATAAGTCTCTCAATTTGTTGATGTTTCCACCGGTGCCAATGGCATAAACTTGTCTTTCCCTAAAGAAACTGGATTGATCAAACCAGTCTTTCATAGACATGAAAGTTTCTTTCTTAGCTATTCTGTCCAGCTTTCTTACAGTCCCGATTCTGAAAGATTTAGAGGCAATTTTTTTCCTTAAGCTATAAATATTTAGTTCAGTACTTCCACCCCCGACGTCGATGTGTACGTACTGTCTTTGGTCAATGGTGGGGATAATGGCTTTTGAGATCAATTCAGCTTCCAGATCTCCAGTAATAATTTCTATATCGAGATTCAATTTACTTTTCACCCTAGCCACAATATCAGCTCCGTTTTCTGCTTCCCTCATTGCTGATGTAGCTACGGCCATCGTGTCATTGACTTCATACAGATCAAGTAATATCTTAAAGGCATGCATTAGATTAAAGAACTTTTGCTCTGTAGCAGGCGAGATTTTTCCTTTGGAAAATACATCTCTTCCCAGTCTTAACGGGAAACGAAGATATTCAGCCTTTTTAAAACTCAATTCTTCTGTTCCCATTACCCTTACGATCTGTAACCTGATGGCATTGGATCCAATATCAATTGCTCCTAATAACATAAATGATAATTTTATTGATATTATAGAATATTGGCAATATAGGAAAGAT
>JABDLO010000546.1 GCA_013002995.1 Saprospiraceae bacterium
AAACCCTAATACCCACGCATTCGTTGCTTCACCGGAGATCGTAACGGCACTGGCCATCGCCGGTGACATGAAATTTAATCCGCTAACCGATACCCTTGTCAATGAAGCAGGAGAACATGTTAAACTAGATCCTCCTACAGGAGAGGAGTTTCCTCCAAATGGGTTTGAAGTAGAAGATGCTGGTTTCATTCCTCCTATTGAGGATGGAAACAAAGTCGATGTTGTTGTCAGTCCTACATCAGATCGTTTACAATTGCTTACACCTTTTAAAACAATCACTGCCGATCAGCTTGAGGATATGAGGATTCTGATTAAAGCCAAAGGCAAATGTACGACTGATCACATATCAATGGCTGGGCCTTGGTTGAAGTTCAGAGGACATCTTGAAAATATTTCTAACAACTGTTATATCGGTGCCATCAATTACTTTAATGAAGATGCCAATAACGTACTCAACTATGTTAATGGTGAATATATGGCTGTTCCTGATTCTGCAAGGTTATACCAGAGCAGTGGAATTGGAACCATCGTCTTCGGAGAAGAAAACTTTGGTGAAGGATCTTCAAGAGAACACGCAGCTATGGAACCTAGATTTCTTGGTGTAAAAGCTGTGATTGTTAAGTCATTTGCGAGGATTCATGAGACCAATCTTAAGAAGCAAGGAATGCTGGCACTTACGTTCAGTGATGTTGCAGACTATGATAAGGTAAGACAAGATGATGAGGTAACCATTGAAGGATTTGACACCATGGCTCCGGGAGTACCATTGACCATAAAGTTGAAGCATGCTGATGGAACAGAGGACTCCTTCAAAGTGAATCATACGTACAATCAAGCTCAGATTGACTGGGTAATATCCGGATCAGCATTGAATAAGATCAGAGAAGAACTAAAGGGATAATAACCGTTATTAGATTATTGAGACCTTAGTTGTTATTGGCACTTATTCCGTGCCTCTATAAATCTGTGCATACGATATAGACCACTGTCGATACCCCTGAGGGTCATAAAACTATTGAGGTCAAAGGCTGGTCCATTCACTGAAAAGGTAGTTGAACCATAAGAAACTGCCTTTTTATAAGCATGTTGTTGTAATACACTATGAGCCTCAATGATACATGGGTAGGTAACTTCTGAATTGAATATGCTTGCGACGATCTTAGTAGTTAAGTTCTTAAAATATGTCTCATCAGCCGCCATGACATTATCAGCTTTGATTTCCTGGATCAATACCCCATAATTGACAATCCAGTCATGCATAGTGCGATCATTAGCTATCCCCAGATCATATATAAATTGATTGGTCAACATCCTGGAGCTGTCAGTACTTACTACTGATGAAAAAGGAATTATCGTTTCTGGAGCAAAAGCCCCATAGGGAATGAGTGACTTGTCATTAAATATTGCACTCCATAATTCAGCTTGCTCCATATAGGAAGCTATATCATTCTCTTGCTCTTCTGTCAAATAGATATCACCTTTCCCACATGAATGGAATACGAATATTATTATTAAACAACCGATCATTGATCTCAAGATCATAATCTAAGATAGCAATCAAATTCTATGATTGATCAGAAAACCTAAATGATGTATTATCAAGGACATATGCAATAAAATGTTAAATTATATATATATGTATTTTAAATTTAATATTTTGCTGTCAACAATAAAACAAATCAACTATGTTAAAAGAATTTAAAGACTTTATAATGACCGGCAATGTAATTGACTTTGCCGTTGCAGTTATCATGGCTGGAGCCATAGGATTAGTGATTAATGGATTCGTTTCTGATATTGTGATGCCGGTTATCGGTCACCTCACTGGCGGAATGAGTTTTGATAATTTATTCCACGCCCTTGATGGTGGTGAGTATGTAACACTTGCAGATGCTGAAGAATCAGGTGCTGCTATTGTAGCTTATGGTCGATGGATCAACACCATTGTTAATTTAATTACAGTAGGTTTTGTTATGTTCTTGATTGTAAAAGCCTATAACAATTCTAAGAAAAAAGAAGAAGTGGCAGAAGCACCTGCTGGACCTTCTGAAACGGACTTATTAACAGAGATCAGGGATTTACTTGCTAAGTAATTAATCACAACAATTGAAAAACCGACTTTAATCCCTCAATTATATTTTGATTAAATATGAAAGGCTGTCTGAGATCATTTTAGGCAGCCTTTTTTATATTTATAACCTCACACGAGCCTTAATCCTATGCAGAAAATTGAACATATAGGCATTGCAGTTAAAGACATTGAAGCAAGCGAACAATTATACACTTTGCTCTTAGGTACACCTCCATACAAAAGAGAAGTTGTAGAGTCGGAAGGTGTTATTACTTCTTTTTTCCGAGCGGGACCTAATAAGATAGAACTTCTTCAATCCGTATCACCTGAGGGTGTTATTGCGAGGTACATAGAGAAGAAGGGGGAAGGAATCCATCACATTGCCTATGCTGTAACCGATATCAAATCGGAGATGACCAGGCTTAAAGAAGAGGGATTTAGATTGTTGTCAGAAGAACCTAAAAAAGGAGCGGATAATAAGTTGATCTGCTTTTTACATCCTAAGACTGCAGGAGGAGTACTTGTTGAACTCTGTCAGGAAAGGGAAGATTGATGGAACTCAGCTGGATAGAGATGGTTATGTTACTTGCTGGAGGACTGGCTGCAGGTATTATCAATACCCTTGCCGGTTATGGATCTATCATCACACTTTCACTATTAATGGATGTGATAGGCCTTCCGGCAAATGTGGCGAATGGCTCCAATAGGATCAATGTACTTTCAGCAGGACTTACGGGCACCTTTGCTTTTCACCGCAATGGTCTGTTAAGTTTAAAAAGAAGCAAATGGTATGTAGTAGTTACCACAATTGGAGCAATAGTTGGGGTATATGTTGCAACCATTATTTCCAATGAGCAATTCAGAGATGTATTCAGGTATCTTTCCCTGGTACTATTGTTGATCATTCTCATCAATCCGAAAAGATGGATGAGGGAAGCTTCTGAAGACCATCAACCTAATGTGTGGCTGATGATACCAATATTTCTGGGAATAGGGTTTTATGGAGGATTTATCCAAATGGGTGTGGGGTTATTGTTCCTGGCTGCTCTTGTACTTGGAGCCAGATTCAGTATTCTTGAAGCCAATGCAACCAAACTAGTCGTTGTATCCATCTATACTGCACTAGTATTGGTGATATTTGCAATGAAAGGCCTGGTATCGTTGGAGGCTGGTGTATTACTCGCGGTGGGTTCGGCTGTAGGAGGGTGGATCACCGCACACTATGCATCAAAATTTCCCAATGCCAATTTATGGGCGTACAGATTTCTGATTGTGATTGTCCTGGCAGTGGTTCTCTATCAATTCGGAGTACTCAATTGGATATAAAAATAAAACTTACCTGAATATGGTAATATCCCCTGTAAAGTAAAACTCTTTTCCGGTCAACTCACAATAGGCATCGACTCTATAAACATAAACTCCCGGAAGCGCATATTGACCCTTAAACCTGCCATCCCATCCGTCATTGATATCTTCTGAGTAATAAACCTTACTGCCCCATCTATCGAATACATGAATCCTTCTGAAGTCTGCTTCATTTTCAGTGAATACTTGAAATTTATCATTATTTCCATCACCATTAGGTGAAAAAATATTGGGTATATAAAAGACAGAATTGGTACACTCGCTGATGAATCGGATTTCAACTTCTCGTTCTTCTTCACATCCGGTATCCTCATCGGTAATCAAAACTGTGTACTTCTTATTGGAATTTACATCAAGTACTGATGGGTCAGGACAATCATAACAATTTAAACCTTCTCTGGGATTCCAATCGAAGGAATAAGTGTTGCTATCGGGATAAGTTATACCAAACTGAACTTTTTCATTAGCATATACTTTAAAGAAGTCTTCCATTTCTACATTGATCTTATCCTTGACATATATTTGAGCGTAAGCAGTATCATCTTCACAAATTCGAAATCCGCCAATCAACATAAAAAGATCTGTAGAGTCGGGACTTAATTCCCAGATATCCTGATTGACGATTCTCTCTCCTTCCGGAGTTTGCCACCAATATACATCTGTCAATATTGGTAATGCTTCAATTGTAGCTATATCTCCCGGGCATATAGAATCACCGATAGCCTGGATGTTGGCTTTATTGGCTACATTGAGGGTGACCGTATCGGTTAAGACACATTCATCAGCAATCGTCATTAATACATAGGTGGTTGTATCTACCGGACCGGTTCTGAATTCATATCCTTCAGTAAGCATGACAGTAGGATTATCCATGTTATACCACATGGCCCGCCCTACACCACTTCCTGTAAGTATAACTTCTTCTCCGACACATATCAATTCATCATCACCTGCATTAATGGTTTCAGGTGATACAACGAATACCAATATCGAATCCCTGTAATGGCATCCTTCCTCTGAAATAACATTGGCATAATAATATGATGTAAGATCAGCTGTTACGGTAGGCTGTGGACAATCCAGGCAAGATAAATTATCATTAGGGTCCCAGGAATTTATATTTCCATTCATGATCTCAATGGTAGTCGATGCATCTTCACAGATTGCCTTATCTTCTGAAAGGATTTCACCTATTTCTGTTTCTACAAATACCGTCAAGGTGTCTCTTACATAACAACCGTATTCATTTAAAACAGTAACATAAAATGAAGAGGTGCCATCGGGTATGGCCCTTACCGTATCACAATTGACAAGGCAATTCAATAAGTCGTTACTGTCTTCCCACAAGTAGGTATAACTTGTATCATAATCTTCAACTGCAAAAAGGGCTTCATCACCCAGACAGATGATTGGATCACCAACTAGACTGATGGAAGGACCAGGTTGTTGTATGACTGTGATGAAGATGGAGTCAATTGATTCACACCCATTAGGATGGACAGCTACGAAAGTGTACCAGGTACTGGAATCAGGAATGGCTACAGGATCTAAACAATCTGTACACGAAAGCGAAGGATCAGGTTGCCAATAGAATCCTCCACCTTCCTGGAGGTTTTCAACTTCAGCAAGAAGTTGAAATTGATCTCCAATACATATGGTATCATCCAAGCCTGCATATCCTATTGTATTAGGTGAAACGGGTAATTCTTTAAACACCGTTGAAGTACAACCATTCCTTGTTTCAGCAGTAAGAGAAACTGTAAAAGATTTTATTTCAGTGTAAGTATGACTTGGGTTTTCTTTGTCAGAAGTACTCCCATCACCGAAATCCCAGAAGTAGGAAATAATCTCCCCACTTTTAAGCGTGGTCATATTTTCAAAAAGCACATCGATTTCATCACATAACTGGTCATTGAGTATGGTAAATTCTACATCGGGGTCCACAGAGATTTCTATAAGGTTTTCTTTGACAAGGGTATCAATACAGTTTTCAGATCGACCAATAAGGGAGACACTGTATATTCCAAGTGAATCCATTATAAAATTAGGCTGGTCGGCACTTGAGGATGCGGATTGGGGACCATACATCAACCAATCATATGTGATGTTTCCTGAAGTGGAAGCAGAAAGATTGATGAGCTCAACATCTGCTGGGCTATTACAAAAACTGGTATCAGTTATGGCAAAATCAAGATCCATTGTATTTACAAAAACCGGATCTCCTGCAATGGCTCTGGCACATCCTTTGGCATCAATGATGATGATCTTGGGCACATACCTTCCTACATCATTATAGGTATATGATCTTGTATCACTGGATACCTGCGAAGTCAATGAATCTAATTCTCCATTTCCATAATCATATATGTAGGTATACATATCATCTGATTGAGCAGAAAGGGTCACCTCAAGCGGCAGGCAGGTAGAATCAGCTTGCTGAGCGAATGATCCTTTAGGCCCTTCCAGGACAACATAATCAGAGCGGACCATTGTATCCTTACACACAGGTGACATTGATACAATGAGTGTGACATCATATATGCCGGGCTCTGTGTATACGTGAGAAGGATTCTCATTGGTAGAATTACCCGAGTTGTCACCGAAATCCCAAAAATGGGTGACCGCAAAATCTGATTCATTGGTGAAGTCGGTCAACAGAGGAGGGCAGTTGGCATTAAGAGGATCTCCTGTAAATTCAGCCTGAGGATCCTGAATAACCACATAATTGTCTTTACATACCGTTTTTTCACATCCTCGTTTATCTACCATGGTAAGGCATATTGAAAAAGTTCCCTGGGTAGAATAGGTATAGTTGGGATTTTTTTGGATGGAATTGTTTCCGTCTCCAAAATCCCAATAAAAGGAATCAACATTAGCAGTAGCATTCTTGGCACGAAATCGCACCGGAGACCACGTACAGCTCAATGTATCTGCTGTGAAATCAGGTAGTAATTCCAATGCTTCAATTGACATTGGATATGTTTTTGTATCTGTACAATTCCAATCGTCAGTAACCGTAAGGGATAAATCATAAATTCCGGGAGTATCAATGGAAAATACAGGCAACTCTTCATTACTGGTATAAAGGGTGTCATTAATAGTCCATCTATAATCAACAATAGTACCCAGCACATCTGTTGAAGTACTGACAGGCATGGATACCCCTGGCACACATACGATATTTTCAAAGGTCGCAGCTGCTTCAATTCCATTAATCTGTATAGAGTCCATTAATTGAATACTATCCTGACACCCATGGATACTGGTTACCTTTAAGGATGGTCCAGGATAAATACCAGGTGTTCTATAGGTTAATGTAGGATCAAAAAATGTATCTCGTTTTATTGTGGCGCCCTCAGCAGTCCATACATATCTTTCGGCATCAATACTTTGATCTAATCCGGGCAGTGACAAAGGAGCACAACCAGCAGTTGTGTCAATTTGAAAGTCTGCAATTGGATCTGCAATTACAATGGTATCAATAAATACATGCTCACAAGCTGATGTGTCATTCAATGAATAAAGGCTTACCGGATATCTGCCTCTTGCGGGAAAGGTAATCGGCATAATGAGAGAATCCGTGAGCGTTAAGGTATCTCCGGGAGCAAGTGGAATAGACCATTGCATTTCGGTGGATCCCAGTGAAGCATTGGTAATGTTAACAGTATATGGATCAATACAGTTATATTCTACTTTAAAAGATGAGCGGGGATAAAGTATATTGATGTAATCTTCTTTTGTGATACTATTTCCACATCCATTGTGGAATGCAAGAAGCCTCACATCAAAAGTTCCCGGCTGATTATACCTCTTCTCAGGATTCTGAAGAAATGAAGTTGTGCTATCTCCGAATTCCCATATCCAGGAATTGGCAATGGATTCACTAAGATCTGTAAATTGTTTTATGTCCACAATACATGATTCCAGTGGACTAGCACTGAATTCAACATCCGGAGGAATACCGGCTTCAATGTAATTTCTTCTAAGGATGGTATCTCTACATCCGTAGATGTTTTCAACAATCAGTAAGACATCGTACTTACCGGTATCAGCAATTGCAAAGGTCGGTGAGGATTCTGCAGAATTATAAAGAATAGAATCTTCATTAAATACGGTCCAATCCCAGGACTGAATAGGAATCGGTGATGTAACACTATCTGTCATGACAGCATTCAAAGGAATACATCCGGAAGGACCGATTCTGGGTAATCTTACACTGTAAGGAATAATGTCAAGATCTATGGTATCAATAACCTGGGTGCAACCGGTTACATCTGTATAGGTAAGTGCTACATCATACCTGCCAAATTCTTCAATCGTAACATCAACGCGATCTCCAGTCAGGGTATCACTTACTCCGGATCCTGTTAACAACCAATCAAAGTTTCCAGTCCCTGTCGTAAATCCCTTCAACGTTATATCTATAGGAACACCGCAGGTAAATTGATTGTCGATGTCATATGTAATAACCGGATTGTCAAATACCTGAATACATTCTCCCTGAATGGTGTCAATACAATCACTTCTATATCTTACCAGTTGAGTGGGATAACATCCTTCTTGATTAAATACATGAACTGGTTCACGATCTCTACTGAAGTTTCCATCCCCAAATATCCATAATACGCTATCGGCAAATATTTCACCATTATCGGAGAATTGTACAATTGAACCTTCACATATGATATCAGAACTTACGGAGAAATCATCACTTTGTTCAGTATCGATATATCCTGAGAATAATGTTGTATCTGTGCATTCACCATTTTCAGTTATGATGGTCAGATCATATACCCCAGGTGAATTATAATTTACTATTGGAGGAAAGGCACCATTGAACACATCTCCATTTCCAAAATCCCAAGTATACTTTATCTCTGGATCGGGGGATAAGTTGAGAAATTGAATTTCCCAGGGGAAATTACATGATGATAATATATTGTAGTCTATATCAAGAGGGATATTTTCATTAACCTTTATCAGGTCTTTTTTCTGTTCTGTGGCGGAGCATCCCTTCTCATCAAAGACTGTAAGGCTCAAAGAATAAAGTCCTGCAACATCATAAGTGGTTGCTATATCTGAAAGTGCAGTAGGGGAGTCAATAACATTGGCACTGCCACCAATATCCCATATCCACCTCGTAATGTTTCCATTATCTGAAGAAGATAGGTCAGTAAGATTTACATTAACAGGACTACAACCGGTCACAACATCCACAGTGAAATCAACAGATGGCTCTGGAAATATATTGATATAGTTTTCTTTGCAGTGTGTGTCTTTGTTTCCCTTATTATCTGTGACAGTGAGGCATACTGTAAAAGAACCAGGATCAGCGAATATTGCTCCCGGATTTTGTTTTCCGGAAAATGCTCCACCCAAGTCCCATTCCCATGATGTGATTATAGAGCCGGAGGTAACAGTTGACTGATCATAAAAGTCAACTTTAAGGCTTCCGCATGCATCTGTTTCAGAACTTGAGAAACTGGCTGTAACCTGAGCTAGCACATATGAGGGTAAGGCGACCATGATCGTCAACACGACAATTACCATCCATACCTTTCTGTGCATTACTATTCCTTTAATTTATTTATTTCTCCGATAGGCGTGTCCATAAATTAGACACTAAAATGCTGCCTTTACCACTATGAAGAAAATTATAGAGCATACTTTCTTTAAAATCAAGGATTCCCCCCATATAATTGACCTCATTACTCAGGGTAAATACTATCGCTTTAAATATCAATTGTCCTCTGCGATAATTCCTTGGCAAATAATTTTTATAATCTTGGCGTAAAATCATCTTCCATGAGAACTATTTTAACCTGTCTTCTGCTCATATTTGCTTCATCCACCTATAGTCAAAGCAATACTTGTGCCTGTTGTACAGATGAATATCGAAAATTTGATTTTTGGTCAGGTAATTGGCATGTTACTTCTAATGGCCAGGTAGCTGGCACCAACAATATATACTTTATTCAGGATAGTTGTATACTCATGGAAAATTGGGTTGGAGCCGGAGGATCTACAGGATCATCATTTAACTTTTATGATAAGACGGATAAGACCTGGAACCAGTTATGGATTGATAATCAAGGGAATAAACTCAATTTAAAAGGTCAATTAGACGGAATGTCAATGGTATTAATATCGGATCCATCAGTAAATGGTAATAATCAGATAGTTATTCATAAAATCACATGGACACCACTAGATAATGGTGACGTGAGACAATTGTGGGAGTCAACTCAAGATGGTGGTAAATCCTGGAATGTTTTATTTGATGGAAATTATTCCAAAAAAGGTTAGACTTTACTAGACATGATCAACTTACTTACATCCGGATGATCTTGACCTTCACCTTTCTCAATGGTAACATTAAGAGAGGTAGCTTCATCAAGAAATTTAAGATCGATAATACCTGCATCGGATTTGAATGTACCAACGGATAACATTTCTCCATCAACATCTGCCCACATCTGATA
Source organism: Saprospiraceae bacterium (assembly GCA_013002995.1). Taxonomy (GTDB): domain Bacteria; phylum Bacteroidota; class Bacteroidia; order Chitinophagales; family Saprospiraceae; genus JABDLO01. The sequence continues at coordinate 9,919 of JABDLO010000546.1, forward strand.
AGTATGGCCATCTGGAGGAGATTGCAAATTATGAACTTTCAAGCATGCCTTTTTCTCAGTTGGATTCCAGAATACAACAAGATCACCTTGAGGCATCAATTGATTTCCTTTCAATCTGACGGGTAGAAAATTATCATTTCTGTACATCTCTAGTAACTTCTGCGATGTTGAATAGTCATCTTTAACCAATTTACAGTCATTATCCATAACCGATAGTTGGTTCTGAAGGGATGAAAACTCTTTATTTAGCATTTGAATATCGCTCCTGGTCTTTAATCCATAAACCATAGCAATTAAAGCAACTCCTGCAGCTATGCCGGTAAGCCACTTAGGCCATGATGAAGCTTGGGGAGAATTGATTTCATTTACTTTATTGATGGTAGCTGATCTAAGTTCGCTAGGTGGTACGATGGCTTGCTGTTGTGCAATGATTTCCATAGCCCGCTCAATAGCATCGAGATGATCCTTTAGATCTGGATGTTGATCCAGGTATTGGGATACTAGTCTATTTTCATCTTCCGATGTTAGACCCAATGCATATTGTTCCAATATTCCGCTGTCAAGTATTTCTTCCTTACTCTTCATAAATGATTTAAACTAATGAAAATCAACATTATGGCTGTTGATAACAATGATTTTCCTAAATAAAACTTTTTCAATTCTCTAAGAGCAATTTTTATACACGACTTCACCGTGCCCAATGGCATTTTCAGTTTTTCTGATATTTCTTTTTGAGTATATCCCTGGAAATATGCCAGTTCTATAACTTGTCTATATTTTTCATCCAACTTTCCCAACAAATCTTCTACATCCATTGACTCTTCACGGATTTTATAAGAGCTCTTTAGGTTATATACATTATTTTCCAGAGGTTGGATTTTTTCCTGTTGCTTAGCCCGCTTCGATTGCAGGTGATTTAAACTTAAATTTCTAGCAATATTCATCATCCAGGTATACAATCTTCCTCTAGTAGCATCATACATCATTCTTTTTTGCCACACTTTTACAAATGTATCTTGTAAGATTTCCGCGGCAACTTCTTCACTTTTCACAATTCTTAAAATGATACCATAGAGTGCTCCACTGTATTTATCATATATAAGCGGAATAGCTTTTCTGTTCCCTTCCTGTAATAACTCTATTAGTATTCCTTGATGCAATTGATGGTTTTGCTTGTTGTGATGACTTAACAAAAACCCTATAAAAAGGTTTGAAAATAATTTTTCTGAAAAAAAACGTCTTCAAAAAATCCAAGTTAGGAATTCTCCTGTATATGGTGTTGTAATTAATTTTCTAAAACCCACCCTACTTAGTAGGATTAAATCTAAAACAATGAAAAAAGTAGTTTTATCATTATTCTCAGCCATCGCTTTCATGGCTTTTGCAACTTCATCAACAGCTCAGTGTAATGCTTCTAAAGCTCAGGTTAAGCAAGTCGCAATAGAAGACGATATTGTTGATATCGCATTAGGATCAAAAGATCATACAACACTAGTAGCTGCTGTAAAAGCTGCAGGACTTGTAGAGACATTAAAATCAGAAGGTCCATTTACTGTATTTGCACCTACCAATGATGCTTTCGCAAAATTACCGGAAGGAACAGTAGAAACTCTTCTTAAGCCAGAAAACAAAGGACAATTAACCAGCATTCTTACTTACCATGTAGTTCCAGGTAACCTGGATGCTAATGCAGTAGTTGCAGCTATCAAAAGTGGAAATGGAACTGCTTCAGTAAAAACTGTAAGTGGTGGAACTTTAAAAGCTATGATCGTTGATGGAAACGTAATGTTGAAAGATGAGAATGGAAATACTTCTAAAGTAATTGCAACCGACCTAAAAGGATCCAACGGAGTAATACACGTAATTGACAGTGTAGTGCTTCCTAAGTCATAATGAAGTTTAATGGTTATTATGTTAAAGAGGTGGTTGAAAAATCACCTCTTTTTTTATTTATAATCTTTGATCAACTTCGTCAAGCAAGGCTTCATTGTAATTTTTAATGATCTGGCCTAATGATTTACGAGCATTTCCTCTTACATCATCATTGATAAAACAAGCTATAGAAACCAATCCAAACATCATTACACTTAAATCATCAGTGTATCCCAGAAAAGGAGTAAGATCCGGTATAGAATCAAATGGAGATAAAAAATAAGCAAGAGATGCCATTATGATATTTCTGGCCCAGAAAGGGGTTTCCTCACGCTTATAAGCATGATACAGTAACAAGACTGAATATATTGTCTGTTCTCCCGCTTTACGAGCACTTTTACCTATATACGATATGATGGATGATAATTTCATATTCCCCTTTATAACGTAATTTTTATCAGATATGGTTCTAATATAGAAATTTTGACTTTGGATTTATGCCGATTTTAGAGTAACTCCTATAAATTCAAGATAAAAAAATTGACCCACTGTATCAGCGGGTCAACTCACACTACCTATCCATCAGGCAGTCTTACAGCCTTCGCATCAATAGGCATTCACTAAATCAGAATCATTTCTTTGGGCGATTGACTTTATCTTTTTAATCTTTACCGGGCCCAATTCATAGTCTGCCGATAACACTTCCTTACATATTTCGCGATATGTGGATTTTAATGGCCTGACAGACTCCATAATATGGTATAGGGCAACTGGCTCATAGGTTTTATGCAATACCTGGGTTTTAGCGATACTAAATGCTTCTTCTTTAAATCCAGCCTTGTACTTGCAGAATGCTAATAATGCATTGGTCTCCGGAATATTCCTGGAATAGACTTCTGCCTTTGCCAGTTCAATGGCTTTTTTATGTACACCATTACTTGCAAGATGTTCTGCTATAACGGTTCTGTACATAATGCCATAATCATCGTTGTCTAAATTTTTAATGACAACTTCCTTCAGGTTATTCCCATAATATGTTTTACCCTCATAAATATGTATCTGGGATTCTAGCAACCTTATATCCGGTGATTGATTGTACTCTTTAATCCTATTTAGAATCGAATGCGCATGGTCGGTATCACCTTCTCCCGAATAATAAATCCACGCCAATCCTTTCATAGAATACCAATCTGCTGGATTGACTTCGAGGGCTTTCATAAAGCTCTTTTTAGATTCAGGAATATTACCAGCGTGTCCATAAAAGTCACCAAGGTTAGAGTAGATCCAATTCAATTGTGAATCTTCTTTACCTGATTCAGCTAGATCCCTTGCTTTTTCAAGAAAGTTGATGGCTTGCGAAAGGTTGCCTTGAGCATCTTCCCACTTTGCAGCTCTTATCAGATAATTAAAGTCTTTGTGATTGGAGACAAGAGCCATCATCTCCTGGGCGGCCTGATCCATTCCGAGTTCGGCATAGACATCATAAAGCAGCAGAGATGAGGCCCTTTCATTGTCTCCAATTTCAGATGATTCCAATGCCATATCCAAGGCATTACAGAACCTATGTTGTGAGATGTACATTCTCGCCAGTGATCTGCATACAGGTCCACGATTAAGAGGACTCTGATGATAGACTATTTCTGTAATTTCAACTGCTTTATTAAGAGCGTTGATATCAGAAGTGACCTTGAAATGTCTCATCCAGGTTTGAGCCAGTCGAAGTTGGTATGTGGACTGTTCATTACTTAAGTTTTTTTCACTCCAGAACACCAGGTCATTCTCAATAGATTGGAGTGTATTTTCTGGTTGATAGAGATTGATGACATCTTTTGAATTACCGGATTGATATAGAAAAAGTGATGCAATGATGAAAAGGATCGTTTTCATTTCTTTAAGGTTTAGATTGTGGTTAAATGAAGAAAGATTTGAAATGAGAAGATTGGAATGATCCAGATCTTCTCATTCAATTCATATGATTTACCATGGTGATGCCAGGTAGGGGAAAGTGTTGAGGAATGGCTTATCGTTATTGCTTACATTGTCTGAGGTAAGTCCGGGATTGCTACTACCATCAGGTCCTCCAAAAATCAGTAATAATTCTACATCTATAACATCGTCTTCCAGTGCTCTTCCTGTAAGCACATTGGTGCCATCGAAGAAGGTTGTTTTTCCATTGGTTGATACAGTCAGTATGTCGGTAGCAAGTACAGATGTAAATGTTATTGCATCTAGTCCAAGTGCATTGGTTGTGTAGCCGGGATTTAGAGCCATCAACCTATTTTCAAAAGAGGACTGAAATGCCTGACCCATCATTGAAGGTGTAGTTACATTAAATTCATCTTTATCATCTGATGATACAAAGACAGTGTTGATCCCTGGCCTTCCTTTCTGGTCTGCCTGGACATAGGTTCCTGTGAAGTCAATACCGATCTCCATAACCGGATCGTCGTCAGAGCAACTGAATAG
>JABDLO010000547.1 GCA_013002995.1 Saprospiraceae bacterium
ATCTCTCTTCGATAAGACAAAATTTCATCTTTATACCCACATCCCAATTAAACACTATACCTATATAAATCGTCCTTCCTTCCGTATTCCAAGCACTTATTTTCTCCAAACCAATAAAGATGACATCGCTAGGAGTGATGGCATCTTTTCCAATAATACCAAATCCTAATTGAAAAGCACCATCTACTCAAACCTGTTTGATGCAACTTACAAGGTGCCATAACTTGATGAATATTCATCGCCTAAATCAACAATATGAAAAATTTATCATTCCTGATATTTATTCTATTTTACTTTTCTTCATTCAGCCAGGTAGGCATAAATGTGGAAACTCCTAATCAAATGCTAGATGTCGATGGGAAGATAAAAATTGGAACTGATGGCAAGACGCCAACCGAGGGAACCATGGCATATATTGCGTCACAAGGAGATTTCTGGGGATACACAAATGAAGGTTACAAGAGCTTGACGCAGAAAAATGGTCCCTTACCAACTAATCCAGTGCCAATAACCGGATATAGTCCTAATATTAATGCTGGTTTCATATATTACTGCACATTGTACACATGGGACGGTACTTCTTATGCAACAGTTCCAACCGGAAAGAAATTTATCATTACCGGGTTATATCCTACAGCAGCAGCATCGGCAGCAAGCTCTGCCAATGAATATTATATCCTTGAATTTATGGCAGACTTAAGTGGAACACCTGTCAACTATTCACGTATAAGGATCAGCGGATATGACAACGAAGCTCGCGATTTTTCAGGACATGCATCACCATTGATAGTACTCAATGAAGGAGAACGCCTCAGAGCATATGGAGTTCCTGGTTCTACATTGGCAATGAACGTGGCCATTAGAGGATTTATGGTAGATGACCTCGATTATGATTGAAGCAAATAAAATTTAAACTTCTCGAGATGACATCACTTGGAGTGATGGCATCTTGAAACCTATCGAGATGACGTCGCATGGAGCGATGGCATCTTAGCATTTTCATACCATTGTGTTATCAAACATTTTATTTTAAAAACACCATATTGATAAAATGACTACATTCGCCCCTGCGTTGAAATAAGGCAATGGTCAGATATATCGTTTCACTCATATCAGGTATAGCAGCAGGAGGGCTTGCAGTCGGTCTCATACAGACCATTGCATTAAATATGTATCCTATGGATCCCAGCCTCACGGAACAACAGATCCAGGAAGCTCTGGCGAGTATGCCCAATGGATATTATTGGTTTAATATTTCTTCCCATATTTTAGGCGCTTTCGGAGCAGGCATTGTTACAGCTGTGATCAATAAAAAGCATCAACTTAAATTGGGTATGATCGCTGCAATTGTCATTCTCGTCCTTACTTTCCTAATGAATTACAAAGCTTCGTTTCCGGATTGGGTTGGAGCTACAGACGTTTCCTTAACCATATTATCTGGTGCTATTGGTGCATTTATTGGCTCTCGTAAAAATAGGTAATTTTAGTAAAGGGGTTTCAGTCCTCCTACGCCGATGCTACGGAGCATAAATAGGCTGGATTGGAAAAATCATGGCACAGGAAAATCCGTACTGACCATTCATCAGTTATTTTTGAAAAAATGTAGTTTGATTGCCCTAAACCGTTGAATAAAATTTAACCACAGAGTATTCAGAGTTTTCACAGAGTTTCACGGACAACAAACTCTTCTTTTAACATTACCTATTAACTATATAGTGCTTTCTTTACCACCTCATTCCATGACCTCCCTGCATCAAAATGATCCATCACAAACTCCAATAGATCATCTTTCAGAAGGATGTTCTCATCTTCATATCCTTTCCAATAATAAAACTGCTTATTAAAGATCAATGGATGTTCGTCACCAAATTCCTTCAGGTCTTTAGGGAGTATCTTGTTCTTTTCTCCATCTGCTAAGCCACTAAACACTTTTTTGAACTTTTTATCATTCAAAGCATCATTTACTTCATGTGGATTATGGACAATATAGTGCCTCATCTTGCTCAGGTTCTCTTTGTCAGGCTTATAACATCCCCCGGCAAACCCAACATTTCCAGGTTCCAGGTGGATATAAATTCCGGGATACTGCATATCCTTTCTGCCTCCACGGCTGACTGCAGCTCCCACATGATTTTTATAAGGTGTCTTGTCTTTGGAGAATCTTATATCTCTATTGATCCTAAATACGGCATTTTTTACCTCAAGGTTCATTTCGGGATCATCCTTCTTCATTTCATCAATGATATCCTGGATGAATGCATAAAATGGTTTTTTGACATGATTATCATAACGCTTTTTATTCGCGTGAAACCAATCCCTATGATTGTTCTGAGCAAGTTCTCTAAAGAACTCAATAAACTCGTGTGTAAAGTAAGCCATGATGATATTTTCTTTAATGACGAATATAACCTTAAATAAGGGGACAAAAAAGGCCCTCTTTAATCAAGAAGGCCTCACTTTTATGCATCAATGGGAGTTGCTACATATTATTAACTGCTTGTTGAGCATCTATCCTACCCCATCCGAAATTACCATTTCTGGAAGGATAAAAGTCTGATGCATTTTTTAAAGCTTGAAGTACTGTATTTCTATTGGCACCAGGGTTCTGGGCCCAAACCAACGCTGCTATACCGGCTGTAGTAGCAGTAGCACAAGATGACCCTCCTATATATTTTGGCTGATTGCTGTACTCTGCAAGACCGATCGATGTCCTGTCATTGTCATATGATCGTTGCATGGTGATCACAAAGTCAACTGCTGATCCATCATGACAGGTACTACATTTCTGGTAAGATGATCCATTCTTAACCCCTGTCACAGCAACAGTCTGGGACATATTAGCCGGAAAAATAACTCCCCACCAACTTGTCCAGGAAAATGAAGTACCTGCTGCAGCAAAAATCAATTTGCCTCTATTATAAGCGTAATAGATTCCATCTCTTACGGTAGAACTTGAAGTTACAGATCCTATTGACATTGAAATGATCTTATTCGAACTTCTATTTCCTGCCAGGTAAAGTGCATCACGTACACCTTCGCGCTCATTGGAGTTACTGATGACAACATCTTCAACAGCCCTGATGGTGATCAGATCGCTTTGATACGCTACTCCTACAGCATTTCCATCATTGCTCCTTGGAGCAGTCCCTAATCCGGCCATTGAGGTACCATGTCCACACTGATCATCCGGTGAATCCTTCTTTCTCCACCACCATGATCCGCTGTACTTTGTGCTGTATTTCTGAACATACCGACCATTTGAATAACCGGAATTAAAATTACTTCCAATATTATCCTGACTATATGATCCACCTGTATCAATGTATGCAATCTCAACATTATTTCCCTGTGATTGTCCCCAAGCATCATCAATATTGTGATCTACAAAGTTCCAGGGTTTCTTGATTCCGGGATTAATGGTTGTATAGTCACCTCCATTGATTCCATAATTGGGATCACCACTACATCCTGAGCTACTCCTGGCAAACTCTTTTTCCACCTCAAGAGAAAATCCTAGTGGTTCAATGTACCTTATATCTTCTCTTTTACTCAATTTTTCAAGCAAACTTTTACTTGTAAGTTGAACAAAGATGGTAGGGAAGTATCGATTCCTCCCCATTGGTTTTAAATCATTGATATTAGTAATTTCCTGCCCTCGGGATATGCTTTCTTCTTCAAGAATTAAGCTTTCAATTTCTTCTTTTACACTTTTCCAGGCATCTTCCCGGATATCGATTTCGTGCATTTTCTTCTCAATGTTCTCGAATCCTACAGGCTGGTAACCTATTGAAAAAATAGAATCAGAAACCATTCCGGCACTCCATACGGTGTGGATTGATTCTTTTTCCCAATGGAATACATCTCCCTGGTTGAGCTGGGCCCAAACCTTCTCTTCGATTTCAAATTGCTTAAGTGGGATGGATTGATCTTTTTCGACCTCTTGTAGTACTTCTTCTGCACAAGACGCAATCAGAAATACCACCAAGACAATGGCCATTCTAAGTAATTTCATCTGGGTATCGTTTTGTAATTAAGTATTAAATTTCGAACGATACCAAAAATAAAAAATTAACTCAGAGTTAAGTGTTAATATTACAGAATATTACTGATCAGTTGATAACCAGAGATTATCAATCAAAAATTAAACGGAACTATAATTAGACAGTTAATCCCTTGTTACTCCGGAGCACCGTTTTCGGCCCAGCACATAATTGTCTTTATCTCAGCATCAGAAAGTGATATACCAGAAGCTGCAGGAGGCATATTCCTGGCTGCCGTCCTTGACGCTGCCCCAGTAGCAAATGCCTTTATCCCATCATAAGTTGTAAAATTTGGTGGAGTTGATCCACCATCGTGACAACCTGACAGTGCACAACTAGAATCTACAATAGACTTCACATTGGCAGTATAAGTGAATGAGGTGCCTTCACACGCATCTTCTTCTTCCATCATTTCTTCTTCTTCTTCATTCATATCATCTCCACAGGCATAAACACCCACTAAAAGAAATAAGGCCAAAAGGAAATAAAACTTTTTCATAATTGGAATTTTTTACATGGTTATTCGATAATTAACACTTGTATTACACCACAACTTAACCAAACGCTGCTTCGCATTAAAAAGTAACTTCCTTTTCAAGCTCTTTTCCTTCTCTCAAAATAGTCACGATGATAGTTTGACCAGCTTTAAATGAAGCCAATCCTTTCATATAAGACATCATGTCTACAATTTCCATATCACCCATTTTGATGACTACATCTCCTTTTACTATCCCAGCCTTCTCAGCCGGTCTTCCTTCTCGAACACCATCGATACGCATTCCTTTATCACTATATAAGTAATCTGGAATCACTCCCAGAGTCACCTCAAACTTTGGAGACACTTGTGATTCATCCTTGGTTTTAGTAAATGGAAGATCTTCTTCATTATCCAGCGACATGATCAGACTATAAATGTAGTCTGTTAAAATCTGCATTCCTTTATAATTGATCTTGTCTGCATCATCACTAGGTCGGTGATAGTCTTCGTGTTGTCCTGTAAAGAAATGAAGAGCAGGAACATCTGAAAGGTAGAATGACGTATGATCTGAAGGACCTACTCCCGATTCCGACATAACCAAGTCGAATCCATGTGTATTGAGATTATTGAGTCTATCAGTAAATAAAGGCGAAGTTCCTGTACCATTGATGGCCAGTTTTTTTTCGTCACCTAATCTACCTACCATATCCATATTGATCATGAAACTAGAGGCTCCACACAAGTCTGGATGATCCTTTGCGAAAGCATTTGACCCCCATAATCCTTTTTCTTCTCCACTGAATCCAATGAGAATGAAATTGTGCTTTTCTGTTATGCCATTTTTCTTTAATTGCTCTCCGAGTGCAAGCATCATAGCCACTCCACTCGCATTATCATCAGCTCCATTGTGAATGGCCTTAGGTCCTGTGTACAAAGATCCTTCCTGTCCATAGCCCAAATGATCGTAATGAGCTCCTATTACGATATAGCCTGAAGCTCCATTGTCAATCATCCCCACTACATTTTTACCATTGATTTTCGTGTCATCAGGACTAGGTGCAGCATCATGGGGATTGGCTTTTATCACTTTTTGAAAACCATGTGTATATTTCATACCATCATATGGCTTTACTCCAAGAGCGACCATCCGTCCCTGGATGTAATCTGCTGCCATTTGTTCCCCAGGTTGTCCGGTTTCTCTTCCTTCCATTTTGTCAGAAGCAAGGGTTTCAATGTCTTTAGTTAAAGTAGAGGTGTAGTCTCCCATTTCCATGGGTATGTTTTTCTTACTACAACCTGCAGTTATGATGATGATAGATAGTGCTAGGGTTATGATTTTAAAATTTCTCACTATTGTCAGTTTTATGTAAAAAGAACCAGTCAAAGGCCATCAATGTTGCGGCTTTAACTATTTTTGCGGCACAAATTTACAACTATGCGTACAATACTCTTAACTCTTTCAATACTTATTATTTTTTCCTGTAAAGAAAAAGCAGGAGAAACCAATTCCACTGAAGGAACAACCGTTCAGGATACACTACGATATGACCAGGAGGTACACCTTAAAAATGTAAGACAATTAACTTTTGGTGGTGACAATGCTGAAGCATATTGGAGCTTTGATGATTCCAAACTGGTTTTTCAGGCCAGAAATGAAAAATGGGGAACACAATGTGATCAGATATACTATATGGATCTAAATACAAATCTATCTGATGGTAGCATCCCTCAATTACTAAGTACTGGTAAAGGAAGGACAACCTGTAGTTACTTTATGCCAGGAGATAAATCCATCGTTTATGCATCCACACACCTAGGAGATGAAAATTGTCCTCCAGAGCCAGAAAGAAGGACAGATGGTAAATATGTATGGCCTATTTATGAGAGCTTTGACATATTCACAGCTGACCTTGAAGGAAATATCATTGCCCAATTGACTGATGAACCCGGTTACGATGCTGAAGCTACCCTTTCTCCTCAAGGTGATAAAATAGTTTTCACTTCTTTAAGAACTGGTGACCTGGAATTATTCACCATGGATATTGACGGCTCTAATGTTAAGCAGGTGACTGATGGCCTTGGTTATGATGGTGGCGCTTTCTTCTCCCCTGATG
>JABDLO010000040.1 GCA_013002995.1 Saprospiraceae bacterium
CGATGCTGGACGTCTTTACTCTTGGAGATGAAGACAGTCCTGATATCAAGTTGATGGAAGAATCCTTAAAAAGGGAAGTTTTCAACGGGCTTTCCATTCTCTCCCCCAGAGAAATTGAGGTGTTGTCTGCATATTACGGCCTCAATGGACATTCATCTCTGAACTTAGAGGAAATAGGTGAAATGTATGGATTGACCAGAGAACGTGTACGACAGATTAAGGAACGTGCTCTTCGTCGATTGAGAAAGTCTGTCAATCGAAATGCCCTAAAATCATACCTCGGCTAGGAATTACTTACTTATTATTACAGTTGATATTGGTATTGGAAAAATCTACTTCCACCTATAGATCATTGGAGGTATAATGTAAATTTGGGTCTATGTTTAATATGTTGATTTTAATGGCCATTGTTGTCGCTGCCGTAGGATTCATTCTATACCAGGTGGTTTCCTTTTCTCTTGCTGTAAACAACCCGGTAAGATTGGCCAAGAGAGATGGAACGGCTTTAAGGTCAGTTATTGGCCCACACCTTGAAGATCTGGTACCATTGACCAATGCTGAAATGGAATTGTTTTCCCTTTCAAAGGAAACCCGAAGAATCAGAAAAGCAGGTCACCTCATTACAACAGGTGTTTTTAAATCTATATACCATGAGCCCCTGTGTGCATTTGCCTATAAGGAATACAAAAGAAAGAATGTAGCAACCCTTCTTGCCAGAACTGTCAACCAGGAATTCTTTTACATGTCCATTAATGGAGAGACTCAAGTATATGTGGACAGCAAAGCATATGGTGTAATTACCGGAGATGGTCAGTTGCTCACTCCCAATAAACGTCAACAGCTGGCCTCCATCTCCCCGGAAGATATCCTGGAATTACATCCCATTACGATTGAAAACAAAGAAATCGGTACGGTCCTTAATCCCAAGCAGACTGAATTGCCCAACCCCAGAGCCTTTCAATTGATGGATGACCTGAATGAGGAAGAAAGGACAAAGTTTTTATCCTTGTCCATTTTAAGCCTTGTGGAGGAATCGATTTTTTAATAAATCATATTAAAAAAGTTGTAATCTAAACAAATATTTCTTTGTTGTTGCCCCGACCCTGAAGGGTGCAACAAAGAAAATTTTCAGAATGGGTAATGCTGGAAAACCGGGTGTAAAAACTGACTTTTGGTTTTAAAATGTGCCCAATAATTATTTAGATCACATTAAAAAAGTTGTAATCTGAACAAATATTTATCTTCAAACATTACATTAGCATAAAATTACACTGTTGTGGATGTACTAGATTTAGCCAGGGTATTGATATACCGCATGCATGAGAAAGGATTAGAGGTCTTTTTGATTAAACCGGAGCTTGAGCAGGATCCTGAAATCTGGAAGTTTCCCAGAGCTGATGCAAGAATGACTTCCCAAAGTATTGAAAGGGAGTCCATTGATCTACAGGAAATCAACGACGGAAGTGGACACAGATCACATGTAATCGCTATAGAGGGTGACTGGCATGACATCCCTTCCATCCGAGGAATCATCAAGCACGATCTTAAAAGAGCAAAACGTAAGATCAAGGAGTTTCTTCCTGATCTTGACAAAGGCACTTTTGTAAATATCAATGAGATGGTTGATAAGGTGTATCCACATGAGCATTCTGCAGTAGTTGAATTACAGGAAATTATCTCCCACAGAAATATGTTGAGGGATTTATAAAATTGTAGATCCTCATGTCCATAGAATCCCAATCTCTTCATAATATCGAATTTCATTTTCCAGGCCAGGAAGCTGCATATCACGGCAAAGTGAGGGACGTTTACACTGTTGGTGATAAATTGATTATGGTAGCAAGTGATCGCATTTCTGCATTTGATCACATCTTACCAAGGCCTATTCCTTACAAGGGTCAGGTTTTGAATCAGGTTGCGACTCATTTCTTAAGAGCTACTTCTGACATAGTTCCCAATTGGTTAGAGTCTACTCCTGACCCGAATGTTGCCGTAGGAAAGAAATGTGATCCTATTAAGATTGAAATGGTCATCAGGGGGTACCTGGCTGGTCATGCCTGGAGGGAGTATAAATCAGGTAAGCGGATGCTGTGTGGTGTTCCTATGCCGGAAGGGATGAAGCAGAATGATGCTTTTCCCGTACCTATCATCACTCCTGCATCAAAGGCTGATGAAGGGCACGATGAGGACATCAGTGCAGCAGATATTCTAGCTCAGGGTATTGTAACTGAGAATCAATGGAGAACACTAGAGCGGTATACAAGAGCTTTATTCCAACGAGGAAAGGAGATGGCAAGAAGGAGGGGGTTGATTCTGGTTGATACTAAATATGAATTTGGTCTTTTCAATGGAGAGATTGTATTGATAGATGAAATCCATACCCCGGATTCCAGTCGTTACTTCTACCTGGATGGTTATGATGAAAGGCAAGCCAATGGAGAACCTCAGAAGCAGTTGTCAAAGGAATTTGTCCGCGAATGGTTGATGGAAAATGGATTCCAGGGTAAAGAGGGACAAGTGATGCCTGAAATGCCTGATGAATTTGTCTGGGAGGTAAGTAATAGGTATATCGAGTTGTATGAATTGATTACCGGCAGCCAATTCCAAAAAGCAGATACTTCAGACATTAAGACTCGAATTAGGAGGAATCTAGAGTCGTTTTGATTATGATACTATTGGATTTATTATATTTGAGTTAGATTAAACAATTAATACATATCCCATGAGAAATATTCTACTTGTAGTGTCATTTTTGTTTTCTGATTTTCAATGTTAATGCAGCAGTCATCACCTGGACTGGATTAGGAGATGGAACCACCTGGGAGGATCCCGGAAATTGGGATGCTGGTGTACCAGGAATCATGGATGAGGCCATCATTGGAGGAACAGCTGTGGTTACACTCTCCTCAGATGTTTCGATAATAGATCTTACATTAAATGATGATAGTCAAATGACTATAAACATGGGAGCCATATTGAATCTAGATGGAATGGGTTCGAATAATATTATTTTAAACAACAATTCAGTCCTAATAAATGATGGTTCCATCATGGGCATGGATGGTGGGGATCTTATAAATTTTAATAACAACTCTTCTTGTACCAATAATGGAATTATGATGTTTATGGATGGTTCAGATGGTATTGAAATGGATGCAACATCAACTTTTACTAATGAGGGTACTCTGGAATTGGAAACAATAGATGATGAGAGTATTGAAATGGATGGTGATGCATCATTTATCAACAATGGCACTATCATTATTGATATGATGGGTCAAGGTAATGATGGAATCTGTGTGGATGACAGCGATAGTTATTTTGAAAACAATGGAGATATTGAAATATATAATTCCGGTGATGCCTCTATTGAGGTTGATGATGGAGAATTTGTAAATAATGCCGATGGGACAATCACCATAAAAGGCTGTGAAGGTGAAGGATTATATATTGAAACGGGTGGTACGATAAATAATGAAGGTCTGATCGATATTGAGACAGATCCTACAGGAACATCTGAACAAGGAATTGAAATAGATTGCGATGCTGTCTTGAATAATAATGGTACTATAATTCTTAATATATCCACTAGGAATATTGTTGATGGTATCAACCTAGATTGTACTGGGAGTGGAGCAGAATTAAATAATGGGCCATGTGCAGTCATAAATATTACATCTGGTAACATTATTAATAATGAGTCAGGGGGTACCATTACAAATGAAGGTGTTATCTCAACCATTTATGATCAAGTAAATACCAATGATGGCACAATAACCAATGAATCTGGTGCTTTTATACTTGCTCCAAGTGGTAACTTCATGGTTGCTCCTAATCCAGTGATAAATAATGGAACCATCCAGGGATTATGCGCACCTCCTACTCCAAGAGTTGCTTCTGTATGTGAGGGAGGACCCTGTGCAGCACCCATACCGACGATGTCGCAATGGGGTTTAATAATCCTGAGCTTAATTTTAGCAACATTTGGAATTCTATTTATCAGAGCAAGAAAATTTACGATAGTTTAAAATCAAGGCGATATAACGAAGGTTTCAGGGACTAAAGTCCCTCCTCAAGATGTATGGATGATGGACTTTAGTCCATTGAATTAATCTACCACATTCCCATCCTCATCCAAAGGAAGAAATGGATTAAAAGCAATCTCCCATAGGTGTCCGTCAGGATCTGCAATGTAAGATGAATAGCCTCCCCAGAATACCTTTTCCGGTTGCTTGACAATCGTAACTCCTGCATCAGAAAGCCTTTTGATAATGTCATCTACCTCTTCTTCAGATCGTGTATTGTAAGCCAATGTTACTCCTTTAAATCCGGAACCGTTCGGATCAACAGTTGCATCTTCAGCAAGCTTTTCTCGGTTGTATAGGGATAAGAGAATACCATTCAATTGAAAGAATGTGATATCATCATTGCTAGACCTTGTTTTCGTCCAGCCAAAATGTGTTTCATAAAATAAAGTTGAGGCTTTAAGGTCTTTAACTCCAAGACCTACAATGG
>JABDLO010000054.1 GCA_013002995.1 Saprospiraceae bacterium
GGTGCACCGTGGACGCCTGGGAGGAAAATGGAGTGATGGTGGTAAAATTGTCTGAATCATGATTTAGAGGATTAAAAGATTTACTAGATTTTAGCAGAAATTAAATCAAGGATTGTGAAATATTGAAAACTTTTTAAAAAAAAATGGAACGTATTGAATTTAGATGAAATAACATATAAAATTAATGGGTGTGCCATGAAGGTACATCGCACTTTAGGTAATGGGTTTCAATCCTCCCTGAAGAAAGAGAACACAGTTTCCTTGTAGGAAATTAATTGTCTGAACAGGATATTTAAGATTACAAGATGAACAGGATGGCTTTTGATGATATCAATAAGTTGACACATAAGATAATTGGTTGTGCTATGGAAGTACATAACTGTCTGAATCACGGATTAAGTGGATTGATAGATTTTACGGATTAGGATATAACTGAAATGAAAAAAGGAATACATTGACTTTAAATGAAATAACATATAATATTAATGGGAGTGCCAAAAAGGAGGTCAATTGTCTGAACAGGATATTTAAGATTACAAGATGAACATGATGGCTTTTGATGATATCAATAAATTGACACATAAGATAATTGGTTGTGCTATGGAAGTACATAATGTTATGGGCAATGGATTTCAGGAGGTAGTTTATCAACGTGCCTTAGCAATTGAGTTTTCGATTCAAGGCTTATCATTTGGAAGAGAATTAGAAATGCCTTTGGAGTACAAAGGAGAATCGGTTGGGTCTCGTAGGGTTGATTTTTTTGTTGAGGATAAAGTCATGGTTGAAATCAAGGCTATTGAAAAACTAGAAGGAGTCCACAAAGCTCAAGCGATAAATTATTGCGAGGCTTATAATATTGCAGATGGCTTACTGATCAATTTTGGAGCGGAGCGATTACAATATCACAGAGTATTCAACAAGAAATTAAAGAATAATTAAAATCATGACCATCTTATAAATCTTAATAATCCTGTTCAGACAATTTTATGAGCAAGTGATTTTCTATATGTTAATCTTATTAAAAAGTCCAAGCATTAGAGGATAATTAATAGTATTTTTGCAACGTGAAAATCATTTCACTCATATTAGCTATTAATCTGCTGACTTCCAGCTTGCATGTGTGTTTTAGTAACGTGGCCAGTTATCATGCCAGTGAGTTGATATCAAATCAATCTGATACTACAACACAAAGCTGTTGTAAATCAGGCAATTCTGAAGACTCATCTCAAGAAGAAAAATCTTCATGTAAAGATGGTTGTGCATGCTGTTTTACAACCACGGTTGTCATCATCGATGCTGAGATCCCTTCAGACTTCAATCCAGAGGTAATCCCTCAACTTGAGAATTGGGTGACTGAAAATTACACCCACGATTTCACTCATTTAATCTGGCATCCTCCCCAGGTAGCTTAATAACTAGCTTACACTTTGTAGGACTCGATCGCGGTCTTACATTTTTTCTATTAAAAAATTAAGAATATAAACATTCACACTGATTAGTGAATGGTGGAAAAGAAAGATGAAATGAAATTCAAGAATATATTATTAGGAATAATATTAACCGGTTTGATTCCAATATCCGGATTATCCCAAGAAAACACCACGATTATATGGGTAGATGGCATCTGTGGTATGTGTGAAGATCGAATAAAGAAAGCTGTCCTTGAATTGGAAGGAATCAGCACTGCTGAATGGAATGTTGAAACAAAAATGCTCACTTTCACTACTGAAGAGGAAGCATTTGATGTAGAACAGGTCCATCTTGCAGTTACCAGAGTAGGACATGATACCAAGAAATACCTCGCACCTCAGAAAGCATATGACAATCTCCACGCTTGCTGCAAATACAGGGACGAGGAAGTAATTGCAGCACACCAACAACCAACAAACAGTAATCAAATCTGGGTAGATGGTATATGTGGGATGTGCAAAGATCGAATTGAAGCAGCTGTAATTGAACTGGAAGGCATCAATACTGCTGAATGGGATGTCGATTCAAGAATGCTCACCTATACTTCATATGATGAAGACTTCGATGAAGATCAAATACATCTGGCTGTGACCAGAGTAGGGCACGATACTAAAAAATTCCTCGCACCTCAGAAGGTATATGACAATCTCCATGCTTGCTGCAAATACAGGGACGCGGAAGTAATTGCCAGTCATCGTCCACAGGAAGAAGGAATCCAAGTCTGGGTAGATGGTGTATGTGGTATGTGTGAGGAACGCATCGAGAAAGCTGTGCTCGAGGTTGCGGGAGTGGAATCAGCCAGCTGGGATGTTGATTCAAGAATATTAACCATATCAACTGAAGCAGAGAACTTCAACGAAGATCAAATCCATATGGCTGTCACCAGTGTAGGACATGACACTAAGAAGTATAAAGCCCCGGATGATGTATACAACAACCTACACGCATGCTGTTTATACAGAGACGCCGATGTGATAGCAGATCACAGGCCAGCCCAAATTCCAGGATCCGATATCGAAGTCACCGGATTGATCATGGTAGAAGAAAACGGAAAGGTCATTCCATTACCCGGGGTCAATATCAGGTGGATGAATGAATCTATTGGAACAGTGACCGATGTAGATGGAAATTTCATCATTGAAAGACCAGATGGTGCCAGTCAATTGGTGGCCAGTTATGTGGGCTATTATTCAGACACCCTGGATCTATCTAATGACAACAATATCGAACTCATTCTTACAGCAGGAAACACACTTGAAACAGTAGAGGTAACTTATGAGCGCAAATCCATCGAGGTCTCATTTATCAATCCTATGATGGTACAACAGATCAATAGTAAGGAATTATTGAAGGCAGCTTGTTGCACACTAGCAGAGAGTTTTGAAACGAATCCTACCGTGGATGTATCTTTTACCGATGCAGTCACAGGAGCTCGTCAGATTGAGATGCTTGGACTGGCAGGTCCATATGTTCAGATCACCAGGGAGAATTTACCGGATGTGAGAGGACTTGCTGCTATTTATGGACTCAGCTATATACCAGGTCCATGGGTGGAAGGCATTCAACTCGCTAAAGGCCCTGGATCAGTAAGAAATGGTTATGAAAGCATGACAGGACAGATCAACGTAGAATTGAAAAAGCCGGAAGAAGGTGACCAGTTTTACCTCAACTTTTATGGAAATCAAGGCGGAAGAATGGAAGCCAATGTGAATACACGCTTTCAGTTGAGTGACAAGGTCTCCACTGGATTGTTGTTACATGGAAAAAATCTACAAAGAAAAAATGATGTGAACAATGACGGATTCCTGGATATGCCTATTGGCACAGAATGGACTGCAGTTAATCGGTGGAAGTATCAGGGTGATGATGGATGGGCTGCTCAAGCGGGCATTAAAGTAACATCTTATGATAAGACAAGTGGGCAAACCGATTTCGATGAAGACTTCCAATCATCAGCATGGGGCGCATTGATGAATACCCAACGACTGGAAGGATGGGCTAAGATCGGCAGGGTTTTTCCAGATCGACCGGATGCCAGTATTGGGTTACAATTGTCAGCGATATCCCATGATCAGGATGCATCATTTGGAAACAGGATATACAATGCTGATCAAAAGTCATTTTATGCCAACCTGATCTATCGACAGGATCTTGGAAGTCCTGCCCATCAACTTAACACAGGTTTCAGTTTACAGGTGGACAAATATGAAGAGCAATTGGGTCAGAGTAGTTATGATCGAAATGAATCTGTTCCGGGTGCTTTCATTGAATATACTTATCAACCCAATGAAAATTTTACCATCGTAGGGGGATTAAGAGGTGATCGACATAATAATTATGGAACATTCCTTACGCCAAGGCTCCATGTACGTTATGCATTAAACGAGATGAGTGTATTCCGACTTTCTGCAGGTCAGGGACGAAGGACTTCAAGTATAATTGCTGAAAATATTGGAATGTTGGCCTCTGCTCGTGATGTGATTATAGAAAATAATGACTTAGAGACACCATATGGGTTGAACCAGGAGGTAGCCTGGAATTTTGGAGTGAACTGGAGGCAGTCTCTGATCATTGAGGATCGGGAATTGGTCCTGACCCTGGATGGATATCGTACCAGCTTCCAGCAGCAGGTCGTTGTTGACTATGATCAAAATCCTCAAGAGGTTAGATTCTACAACCTTGAAGGAAATTCTTATTCAAATAATTTTCAAGCACAATTGGACTATGCCCTACTTCGCAATCTTGATTTAAGAATTGCCTACCGTTTCAGCGATGTAAAGAC
>JABDLO010000062.1 GCA_013002995.1 Saprospiraceae bacterium
CTCCTTACCTCTTCATGGGCTTTATCAATCATGTCACAGGCTGAATTATATACATCCAGCTCCTCAACTTTCTTGATCTCATCCTGGATTCGCCCAAAGTGTGCCTTTACATTGGTAAGCAAGCCACCCAAACCATCATGTAGGTCTTTGGCTATTCTGATCCTTTCTGATTCCTGTCCCTCGAGTATGGAGGCAAAAGACAACAACTTCTTTTCTTTCTCCAATGAATTAATTTTTTCCTTTTGAATGGCTTTTTCCTGTTCTGTAATTTTTTTATTGCGTTTCATCCGACTCCAAATTCCCCAGATTAATACCCCAGCAAGCAAGCCTGCTAAAGATAGAATGGATAATAAAAGGTTTCTTTGATAGGTCTTTTTATCGATTTCTTTCTGTTGCTTTTGGATCTCTAATTCCTTCTTGGATGTTTCATATTTGGCATCGATTTCATTGATTTTTTCCCGGAGTTCGTTGTCTTTCAGGCTGTCCCTTGTAGAGTAATATTTATTTTTATAAAATAAGGCATTGCGGAAGTCATTTTTCTTTTCGTAAACCTCAGCTATTTTTTCATAAGTTGAGTTTTCGCTGGATAGAGCGCCGAGGTTTTGAAAGATTTCCAGTGCTTTTGCAAATGAATCTTCCGCATCCTGAATTCTATTGGTTGCCAGGTAAACTTCACCAAGATCAAAGTGAGATCCGCCTATGGCCAATTGATCATTCATTTTTTCTCTTAATTCTAAGGCTTTGAAGTATAGGCGTTGGGCTTCAGGATAGTTTTGCTTTTCAAAATTAATGGTACCGAGATTCCGATATTGAAATGACATCACCCGGGTATTGTTGGTTTTTTCTGCAATGTCTAATGATTGTCGAAAGTATCTTTCAGCGGTTTCCATGCTGTCCAGCTTGGTATAGACTACTCCGATACCGTTATAAATCAAGGCAAAGGAAGCCGTATCACCTATTTCTCCGGCCATGTCTACAGCCTTGAAGTAGTGTTCCAGGGCCTTATCATTCTGATAAATGTTCTTATATATAATGGCGATGGCGTTGTGGACCTTAAATGCAAGACTTTTATCACCCCGTCTTTCTGCAATGGAAAGACTTTGATTTAAATTGTTCATTGCCTTTTCATGGTTATCCAATCGTACATAAGCCGTTCCCAACTGATAAAAAGACATAGCCATCTTGACTGAATCAGTTCCGCCTTTTAAATATTCCGCATATTCTTCCTGGTTGTCTATGGATTTCTGAAAATCACCGGTGAACCGGTAAAGAACAGAATAATTGTACTTTGCTGTCATGGCCATTTCTTCATTACCCAACTCTTCACTTAGTATGGCTAGCGAGTCATTGTACAACATGGATTGTGGGGTATCGGAATAGATGAGGGCTTTGGAGAGCTCGTTGTATAATCCCATTTTGTTTTTGCTGTCAGCACTGCTTAATTCATTCTTTAAGCTATCAATCTTATTTTGAGTTGAAATGAGGCTTGACACACAAAATGCCATAGTTACGAATAAAAAGAATCTGATTTTATTTCTAAGGATTGGTCTCATTTAAGTTGTTTAAGATAAGCAGAATAAGTTAATGAAAGATGTAAACGGATCCTGAAGTACTTCCTAGATCATCATCCCAAAAAGCACCCACCACGGAAGTATTTCCATATATAGCAACAGAGAACCCAAACTTATCGCTGATTTCACCATCAGAAGCTATTAGTTTTGATTCCTCTATCCAATTACCACCGATCTGTCTAAAGATATAAGCCGATCCTGAATCCAATCCATTTTCATCATCATTATAAGCACCAACAATTGCATAATTCCCTGAGATTGACACAGAAATACCAAAATCATCATAATTGTCTCTACCTAAGGCCAACAATTTCTTTTCTTGAACCCATCCAGATCCTGAATTATAGAAAATATAAGCAGATCCTGATATGATACCATTATCATCATCCCTATATGAGCCAATGATTACGTAATCATTTGATATTGCAACAGAATATCCAAATTTATCACCTGTTGCCCCATCTATTGCCAGCAACTTAGCCTCTTGAGTCCAGCTACTTCCGTTGCGTTTAAATAAATAGGCAGATCCAGATTGTGATCCGCTGTCATCATCTTGATGAGCTCCAATTACCACGTAATCTCCTGATATAGAAACTGACCTTCCGAAAGAATCATTTATAGCCCCATCAGAGGCTAACAGCTTAGCTTCTTGAATCCAGCTACCTCCACTGAGTTTAAATATGTAAGCAGATCCGGATGATGAACCACTATCATCATTCCCATATGCCCCGACGATTGCATAATCTCCTGAAATAGATACAGATCTCCCAAAAAAGTCTTGGCTGTTTCCATCACTGGCCAATAATTTAGCTTCTTGGGTCCAGCTATTCCCACTTCTTTTAAAAATATAAGCAGATCCAGATTCACTTCCATTTTCATTATCGTATGGCATACCAACGATTATAATGTCTCCGGATATAGCAACCGAAGTACCGAATTCATCAAAACTACTTCCATCTATGGCTGTGATTTTAGACATCTCTGTCCATACAGTTCCATTTTTACTTAATACATAAGCTGCCCCTTCCCATGAATTCTCATGACTTGCCCCAACAACAGCATAATTCCCTGAGATTGACACAGAATTACCAAAATTATCGCCATTACTTCCATCAGAAGCAAGTATCTTATTATTCTCTGTACTTATATAGTTTAAATTCGCATTTCCCCAGAAATTATACTCTGGTTCCAGTGTTAAAGATTTCCATTCGGAACCAGTGTACCCTTCAAAATCCTGACTACCGGAATTCCACCGAATAGTTCCTTCAATTGGAACAACATTCTGATCATTCCCAATTTCAATTGCTTGGGCGATTTTTAATTGACCATCAATCTCCACATGATCATTACTTATCGTTACTCTGTCACCGAAATTATTAAATCGCATCTCACCTGAACCCCCATCGTGATAAATATAGGACCTCGGCAATCCATTAATAGCAAAGCCATAAAAAGGTCTTGAAGAGCTGCTCCCATTGGTCTCTATAAACATCCCCCCAAAATCAGTTCCGTTTACTGATTTAGATACTCCAAAAACTTCTTCTGGTGTAATATATCCCGGTCTATTAACAAATAAATTTCCAGTAGAAAAATCTCCATAAAGAAGAGGAAGAAGCGGATTACCATTGTTGACTACAAACTTATCAGAGCCGTTTTCGTTTTCTCCTGCAGTCTTCCCGATGAACACATTTCCTGATCCAATTGCATTTCTGCCGGCATCAGCACCTATGTAAGTATTACCACTTCCTCCTACTGAATTTCTTCCTGCATCCCTTCCAAGAAGTACATTATTGCTACCAGTATTTTCTAGTCCTGCAGAAGTACCCAGAAAGACATTTTCATTACCCACCATATTTTGATTTCCTGCATTGGCTCCTATATAAGTATTGGAAAACCCTATGGTGTTTTTTTCCCCAGCTTTGTGCCCAAGTGCAGTTATAAAGTTGTCTGACCCATCATCATTTAAACCAGTGTTTTTCCCTATGAATACAGAATTTCCAGGTGATTCCAAATCCAGATTTTTATCTGTCATGCGAGCCAGTTCATATCCTCCTACAGTAAACCTGAGTGTATCTTCATCGGCTGATTTTTCAACCTCTATCTGAGTATCTCTATCCTTGTCTGATATCAATTCCGGAGAAGAAAGGTCTACCCATGAAATACCATCATAAAAATTAAAACTCCCTAAAGAAATATCAAATACCAGTAAACCGATAGCAGGATTGGCAATCATTTTTCTTTGAGTAGAATCCATACGAGGCACTAGCATTCCTTTATCATTTGACTGAATATCCAAAATAGCTGAAGAATGTGGGGATGTGCCTGATTCATTTATGCCAATAGATTGGCTGTAAGAAAGAACAGGAAGTACTAGAAATAAGATTATAATAACATTTTTCATAGCCTTAATTTTTGAAAAGTTTTAATACAGAAGATTTACTGGACTTTGAGACAGGTATCTTAGTTCCATCCTCTACGAGAATTTGCACCCCGTTCCTTAAGTTCACCTTGATAACCCGGGAAAAACAAACCAGATAAGAATGATGCGGTCTGAAGAATCCTTCTCCCAACAAATCTTGATAGTGTTTTAAAGTCTTGGATGCCGTCAACTTAAAACCATCTTCCAGGTAGAATTCTGTGTAATTTCCGCATGCTACCAGGAATAGAATCTGTGAGAGTTGGATACAATGAATTTGCTCTGTATCCCTGATAAATATCCGGTTTCTGCCGGATAGGCGCCTTATGGTGGTTGATCTAGAGACTGAATGATCCGGAGTGAATGGATGAACTTTCATAATTGAGTGCGTTTACCCAAAACTATCTCCAATTTCGACCAAAGGAATCTAAGAATTCATTGAACCATAAAAAGTCTATGATTTCATAGAGGGTATACGATTCCATAGAAACATGTTGCCAGGTGTCTTCAGGCACGAGGAAAAAGACATTACCATACTTCTTGATTTTGAGTGAAAGTAATAACTTGGGACCTAAAGTCCCCGTTCCGTAAAGTTACTCAGCAATAAACGGATAGGTGCCTTCAGGCACCCAGAAAAAGAAGTGGCCTTACTTCTTGTTTCTGATTAAAAGTAGTAATTCGGGGCCTAAAGACCCCGTTCCGTAAGGTTACTCAGCAATAAACGGATAGGTGCCTTTAGGCACCCGGAATTAGAAGTAGTCATGGTATTAGGTTCTGTGTAAAAGTAGATATGTGGGCTCTGAAGTCCCCGTTCCGTAAGTTTTCCTACAGCTATAAACGGATAGGTGCCTTCAGGCACCCAGAAAAAGAAGTGGCCTTACTTCTTGTTTCTGATTAAAAGTAGTAATTCGGGGCCTAAAGACCCCGTTCCGTAAAGTTAAGCCCTGACACCTTTTTCTTTAAAACCTAACCCAATCAATCCGAGCATTGGACCGATAGACAAAACAATCATCACCATATGAAGAGAGAAATCATCAGATAAATAATTTACCAATTCAATACTGAAGATCGTAATAGAAAACCCAATGCAATTCACAATCGTTAAAGCAGTCCCTTTGTTTTCAGATGGTGCATATCGAGCTACCAGGGTTGAAAATTGAGGAGAGTCTGCAATGACCAGTATTCCCCATATAAATAGAAAGAACAAGAACACATTTGGATGAAAATCCAGCATCCACATACTGATCACACAACATATTCCGGATCCCAGCAAAGAGAAAAACGCAGTCTTTCTACTACCAATGGATAATGAAAGATATCCACCGATAATACAGGATAAAAATCCAATACCAATAATTCCAAAAGACCATAAAGAAACATTGAAAGTCGTACCTCTGCTGTTGTTATAGAGTTGAATCATCACCGGTACAAAAGCCCAAAAAGTATACAATTCCCACATATGGCCGAAATATCCAAATGCCGGAGATCGAAATGATTTATCCTTGAACACACGAAAGAATGCAGAAAAGTCTACCTGCTTTCCTTTCTTATGATGAGGTCCATCTCCGACAAGCAGATAAACCAATGCTCCTCCTGTAAGACAAAGAGTAGAAGTTATAATCATCACCCATTTCCAATCCAGGTCCAGAGAATATCCCCTGATCAGATGAGGAAGAGCAGTACCAAGGACCAAAGCACCTACCAGGTATCCGAGTGCTTTACCTAATCCCTGGGCAAAGTGATCACTTGCAATCTTCATTCCCACCGGATAGATACCAGCAAGGAAAAATCCGGTAATAAACCTCAAGATCAGTAGTTCATAAAATCCCGAGGTCAGGAAAATGATCAATGCATTTGCAGAAGCACCAAGTATGGCACTTAAGAAGAACACTTTAGAGGGGGAAAATCGGTCAGCAATGGTTAAGATGGCATATAGCAGGGTTCCGGAAATGAATCCTAGTTGAACAGCAGCCGTAAGATGACCCACACTATTTTCTGCGAGGTCATATAAAGATGTCAAATCTCCCAACACCGCATTCCCGGCAAACCACAATGAAGTGCAAAAGAATTGAGCGATGACAATAATAGGCAGTATGTACCAGGGAGATTTCACAATGGCATGTAATATAAAACCGTTTTATTACTTTTATCAAATCATACTCCAGCCTTAGTTAATTCACTTCAATAATACATATT
Source organism: Saprospiraceae bacterium (assembly GCA_013002995.1). Lineage (GTDB taxonomy): Bacteria > Bacteroidota > Bacteroidia > Chitinophagales > Saprospiraceae > JABDLO01. The sequence goes on from JABDLO010000062.1 coordinate 6,184, forward strand.
GCCCCAATTGGGGTCGGCAGGATTATTGACAGGATAATATTTAAATTGCATTTTATAAATCGTGTAAAAACTGTGACTTTGAAAAGCATTTATCATTTTATAACCACAAGCTGTATCATAGCTTTAGTATGCACAGAAAGTATTGTCCATGCACAATCCAATCTATCCATTGCCAAGGGATATTTACAATCCAATCTGAAGACTTATAACTTGTCAGAAAATGATATTGCAAATTGGATCGTTACTGATAATTATGTAAGCAAGCACAATGGGCTAAACCATATTTATTTACAACAGACTTACAACGGAATTCCGGTAGAAAACGCCATCATTAATATAAATGTCTCAAACAACAGGAAAGTCGTTTCCTCAAATAGTCGATTTATAACTAATATAAATGATAAAGCCAGAGGCACACAAAGGATTTCTAGCTTGATGGCTGTTAATAACGCTCTTTCAGAATTACAAATAGAAAAGCCCGCAGGAATACAAATGCTGGAAAACAGAAATGATGCAAGGAAATATTCAAAATTCCAGAAATTTGATGATATAGATTCGGACATTACTTCTCAACTCACTTACATTCAAGAGACCACCGGAGTTGTGTCTCTAGTATGGGAAACAGAAGTCCACACCATAGAACCTAAATTTAATGCATGGAAGGTTTATGTAGATGCATCTTCAGGTGAAATTCTGAAGAAAATAAATATGGTACTGGAGTGTAGATTTGAAACTCCAGATGATGATTGTCATTATGATACAAAGACTGGAGAACATGCTCATCATTCAGCCCCAATCACTTCAGACCATTCTTTTGCAGGAGATACTTATCTTGTATTTGACTCGCCCGTTGAAAGCCCTAATCATGGTGGCAGGACAATTGTTATGGATCCAGCTGATCCGATCGCCTCCCCTTATGGGTGGCATGATACGGATGGAATTGCTGGTGCAGAATATACGATTACAAGAGGCAATAACGTATGGGC
>JABDLO010000063.1 GCA_013002995.1 Saprospiraceae bacterium
GGTAAAGACAGATCCACATTCTCCCGGAAGATGGAGAGCGACGCAACCTCTACTCAATATTGATGCATTCTACGCTGCATTTGATATCAAGGAGGGTGATGATATGTACATTCCTCCTGCTGAGAGGGTTAGGATCTGGTAATGTAAATACGATGTGACCCGTATAAGGTCATAATAATATAGATTCCCGATGGTAGGTCTGGAATTCTGATTTCTTCTGAAGAAACAGACGACATTAATTGTCCCTGTAAGTTGAAGATTCGGATAAAGCCACCATCGGGAATTTTTATTTTATCTCCAGTACGAAACATAGATTGTATCATCCAATCTTGATGAATGGAAACAGTTCTTGCCTCGCTCAGTGCAGTACTCCCATCAGTGTAGATTTGTTTCAATCTATAATATACTACTCCGTTTATTAATTGGTCATCTATGAGGGTTTAGTCTACTTCCTAAGAAATACTTCCTCGACGTTTCACACTACCGATTTTCTCCCAGGAACTACCATCCAGGCTTCACGGTTGAAATTATGCTTAATAGTACCATATATTTTGTCGATAAAAACATTCCTCCCATCTTGAAATTTGATGAGATGTCCTGGAGATTTTGTATATTAACAATGATATAAATAGGATAAGATGTTTTATAAAAGAGATATACCCTATGTTTCAGATTTGAGACCAGTTCCTTATTTATCAGGTAAGAGGCCCAGATCGGCCTATGGTAAGCAAAAGGAACTTGCAAGACAGGAATTAATGATGACCAATACCAGTCCTGCTAAAATTGATAAAAAAAAAGTCTTAATTAATAAAGGAGTAAACCGAGTCATCAATATAGAGTATCTTATATATCTTATGATTACAACTTTAATAGCCATAATGACATTGTGGTTCTTTGGGTTTCTGGGTTAGAAAAGACTCAAAAGAAAAATCCGATCCCAAAAGTGTATCTGTTCTCTTCATCTCCCTGGAAATAATTAAACCTCAATGTTGTAGCATCAAATGGGCTGATCCAAAAACCTCCACCGTATGCGTAATGCCATTTTTTTGAATTCTCTTCTTTGATCCATACTCTTCCATAATCTAATCCCAGATTGATACCATAGCTGAAAGGTAAAACATATGTAGATATCTCTCCAATTTTTAATCTAAGGTCAGAATTGGCAAAAAATCCTGAACGACCTGCAAATCTCTGATTTCTATACCCACGTATCTGCTCGCTGCCACCAATTGTAACCACCTGGTAAAAATCCACTTCTCCAAATTGATGCTTGTAGCCACCTCTCAACGCAAGTGTCATGCGGCGATTATCCAGGATCTCTTGGTATAAAGTTAATTCCGCACTCAGCCTTAAAAACCTCTGCGTGGTATTGGCAGGCCTGAATTTAGCCTCCGATCCAAGCAGAAACCTGATTCCTGTCGTAGGATTGTGTAGTACATCAACATTGGTCAACTCATATTGTATTCCACCTCCTACGAATGTCTGATTCTCATAAAATGGATCGAACTCTTCATTTTGAGCAAGGAAAGAATTCTCCTGGAAGTTTACTTTCCTGGTTTCACCTAATAACCCGAATCGCAAAAGTCCACCATTTTGGTAGTCTTTCTGCAGTCCCAAGCCTAAAGCTACCAGCCTGTTCTTTATCCTATAAAAATCTCTGTCTTCAATTAACACTTCAGTCTCATTTCCGAATCCGAAAAAGTTGGTCACAAATTGCGGTCGGAAGATGTCAACATCAACCAGAAAGTCATATTCTTTTATGAGGTCGGTAAAAATACCTGCATAATTAAATCGGTACGAAGAAGAAGCAATTCCAAAACTTCCTGATACATTATGCTTAGAAGAAAATGGCCACTTCATAAAACCATGCTTGACATGATTGAGACTGAATCCAAGCATTAACCCATCATCCGGGTTGTAGCTTATAGATGGAAAAAACAGCTTGTAATTATATTCAAAAGCTGTGCGGTTATAAGTGTAATGGCGTGGCTTGTCAGAAGTGATTACCTGGGCTTGAGGGAGTAGATAAAAGTTTTCATCATTATTCTCTCTGATGATCACCTCATCTACAAGTCTGGCAGGTTGAAAAGATGTGTAGATGTCTTTTCCTGGTCCTCCTATCAAATACAGCTTGATACCTGAAGCAATCGATGAGTTCATAAGGTATACATCTGTAGAAGACCTTCCATACATTCGGATCTCTTTAGTGATCTTACGATCAAATGTCCTTTGATACTTCGTATATCCTTCTGATGAAACAATTACTTCAAGGTATCCATCAGGTAATGTTTTTAACTTGAATGTATCTGTTTCTTCAGTACCGACAATATCAACGCTCTTGTACAAGAATTCAAAATACTCTCGTCCATATTTCTCAAGCCCTTTTACTCTTGATTGTAATTTCATTATAATCTCCTCACCAGTCTGATCATAAATTTTTGCAGGCCAAGCTGCAATGCTTTGATTTATAACAGAGTCAGTCAATGTAGCTTGTAGATGATGAATTTCTTTCTGCCAGTCTTCCCATGAAAGTTGATTTAAAAAACTTCGATCAAACCATCTTGCATTATGACAGATGGCTTTAACATCTGGTATGTTATGATCGAATGATCTCATCTGTCTGAATACGGGAGTTGTATTATTGAGAATACCGGGGATCCAACCATCAAATTTTACGAACGCCTGATCACGATCTCGTGGAATGGGTCGATAGACTTCCAGACCATTTTCCAAAAACTGTGCCCACCTCCATTGGTCATCATGGCGATCCCAATCATTAAGTAAAATATCGAAAAGCCTGGCTCTGATGACTGACTTTTGATCTACAACAGCTTCTTTATCAGTATATAATTCTTCCAGTAAATCAGAAGTAGAGATGATCTTCTTACTGTAACCGAAGTTTTTTAGATCACTCCGATCTCCATCCGGACGCTCCTCGAAAAGATATAATTCATTACCATGATACTCATTATAGTATTCCAGTGCAGGTTGCTTAGGAACGTAATACAACTCAGGATGCGTGTGCATAATGTCAGCCGCTTCTGCTAATCCAGGAATGGCGAAAGCAGCGAAAGGGTGAGCTGACATAAATTGATCCTCCAGTAGATCGGATGCCAATGTTTGTGCAAATCCCTTTGGGAGAATCTTCCCGACATCCTTCTTGATGGCACGCATGACATATTGGTTGCCATTGGGAAGCTCGAGTCTCAATGAATTGGTTTGACTTCCGCCACCTCTCTTTATCGGCCTCAATCCTTCCTTGAATGAGAATAAGTCAAAAACTGGAGCTTTAATGTCTATCGAATAAAGAGATCCATAATGCTCTCCGAAAACCCTCTTGTAAAATGGGCTTTTTTCATCCAGATCACTGTAGATAGAGGTTTCAATGGTATCCTGCCCGCTGTAATAAATTGGGAAATCTTCAGGGAAATAATTGGCTGGATCAGGTACGTCGAGTATTAATTCTTTACTAAATACTTTTTCTGAGGTTCCTTCATCGTTTACTTGAAAGAAAGAAATCCATACCCTGGCATCGTCATAGTAATCAATCCTGGAATAACCTGGCTGACCTGAGGCAAATATCGAACCTACACCCATCTTCACTTCCTCTCTTTTAGATCCTGCTCCGGATACTACATACCAGTGACCATCTTTCTCGATAAGCTGTTGATTGTGTTCATGACCTGAAATGAAAACAATGTTGTTGAATCCCTTGCTTACACTCTTAACCCCTTGTATCAACTCCCGGTATAAAGGATGATTCATGTCCTGAACCTTGCCTATGTTTTTCTTGAAGCTCTGAATTGCAGAACCGACAACAGGTAGTGGCAGGTATAAAGCATCATTGACATCTGTTAAGGGAAACATGTGGGAACGAAAACTAAAATGTCCTCCATGCTGGCCATATGATTCCAATGGATGGTGCAGGGCAATGATGAGGTATTTGTCCTTATGCTTTCTGATGACATCCCTTAATTCAAAGATGAAGTCTGACCTTGTTTTAATTTCACATTTTTCATTGAAGTCAGTATGATTGGTCCAGTCTTCCAGATACCATTGACTATCGATGATGACAAGAGATATTTCCTCAGTAAGATCTATAACTTCAGGACCGGGGCAACCTCTTTCAGGAATAAATGAATCATATCCAAGACCTTCATTTACATAATCCTCTTGCCGTTTTAGATCTTCCAGCCCTCCGTACCAGTCGTGATTACCGGGAATAAAGTAAGTTTTTCCAGGGTAATTCTCTACTGTATTTAATTGTGCCTGGATGGCATTACGTGCCTTAATGTGGTAGGGGTGTGAAGGTGGGGGAAGGCCATCAGGATAAATATTATCTCCCAGGAATATACAAGTAGAATTACTGGAGGCCTGATTGAGCTCTTGCTGGATAATATCGAGTGCCGGATTAGGTCCTGGAAGAGTGGCTGCACCTGCATCACCTATGAGGTAAACACTGTGACTGATGTCTGATGGGTTGCGATTGGCATCACTCCATTGTTTATGGTCACCTGAAATTTTGGTTTTAAACGATGCACAGGATGAATGGAAAATGACCATTACGATTATGGCCAATAATAGGTTCCATTTAGGTGCCACCCGTTTAAAACTTATATCAAGAAGTTGTCCGATAATCTTAAAATTTATACCGATGTGTTGATAGCCCAAGGTAATACTTGTATGAGTAATTCAATAGTTGCTTGTCTAAATTATTTGTTTAGGGTATATGATAGGATTATTTTGTGGCCGTTTTATGAAAGCGAAGAACCGCAAAATCAATTTTAAGAAGATTATCAATAGGCTGATCATATTTATCAGCCTTGGGGTTCTAGCTCACATCATTTTTCTTTTATCGACTACCGATCGATCTATTATCCTTCAGCTAGGTAATATAAAATTCAGATTTTTGGTTGTTATTGCTTGTCTGGTGCTGGTGCCATGGTTAGGACACGCCCTCAGGATGGTTTTATGGACCAGGTTTCTTAATGTGAGATTATCTTACAGGGAGGCCTTAAAGGTTGCTGTATCTACAGATTTAGGAGCTGCACTCACCCCAACACTTATAGGAGGAGGTCCAATCAAGCTCGGAATGTTATTGCAACACGGGATATCTGCTTCAAAGGCAGGGATTCTGATTGCCCTGGGAGGATTTGAAGATCTGGTATTTTATCTGTCCGGAATCTTCCTGGCATTCTTTTTTGCACATGAAAGCATTATAAGTATTTTAGTTTCTGTCAGGAACATCATTATAAGTAATGCTGCAATTTTTGGAGGAGTAGCAATTGTAATTCTTGGTATCTGGGTGTCTAAAAAATTGGGATGGATTAAATGGAGTTTTTCAATTGTGAAGCTATTGCCATTGAAGTTCAGACGAGGATACTTAAAGTTTCTTGTTGGTTTACGCACAAGTATTCATGAGACCAAAGAAACACTTAAACTGATCCTCAGCAAAGGAAAGTTAACCTTTCTGATGAGTATGACAGTATTGTTCATTCAGTGGTTTGCTAAATTTTCAATACTTGCAGTATTACTTTATGCATTGGGTGTTAATATAGAATTTCATAATATTTACCTTAAGCAATGGTTGGTCTGGCTGACTATGATCTTTATTCCGACACCTGGTGCTACCGGTGGAGCTGAAGCCTCATTTTTCTTACTATTTGGTAATGTGATTCCTAAAGATGTACTGACTCTTGTGGTCTCAACCTGGAGATTTTTTACCTATTATTTTATCATGATGTCAGCGGTTATAATTTTTCAACTTACCACTTATATAGCTTATAGAAAAGCAAGAAAAGTCTCACAATCACAAGCTTAATCATCTTAACTCTTAACGGATAATCATTAATCTTCAACGGATAGTTGTTGGGCACAACATTTAGACGCATTCTGATGCATATTTGAATCATGATGAAACTATTAAAATATAAAGCAGATGTTTCAGATGTGATTTTTCTGGCAGTAATTCTTTCACTACTGTCTCATTGATCATGAAAGCTCACCTTGCTGATTTATAATTAAAAATACTATGACGGAGACATTACACTGTATTCTATCACTTTTAAAAACAAGTAACCATGAAAAAAGTAATTTTTGCCCTAATGATGATCATCCTTTATTTTCAGGGAGTTTCCACGCAGAACCTGACCCAGGTTCAATCTACAGAAATGATCATAATGAATGTAGTGGCTCCGTCAGGATTAACCATGAGAGCAACTCCTTCAATGGATGGAGAAGTCCTTTATATTATACCCACGAGAAGTGCAGTGATAATGTCAAATGATGAAATGGTTTCACCTGTTCTTGATGAAGTTGGATACATGCAAGGTTCATGGGTTTTTGTTGAGTATGAAGGACAGGAGGGCTATGTATTTGACGGCTTTTTAACTTCATTGCCTTTGCCAATTCACGAATTTGAAATGACACAATTTGACCTGGATTTGATATTTCCACTCGAATCTTATATCGATTACCATAAGTTAATTCCATTATCAACAGATTCTATCTCTACAGATCTGTATAGTAAAGTCATTCATCAATATGAAGATGGATCAAAAATGATCCAGAAGAACACAATGACTCAATACCATCTGAAAGTCCAATTAGTTGATGCTGATATATGGGATGCATATCACATTCTTCTTCAGATGATGAGTACCAGAAGTGAAATGCAAAGATTTATGGAGTCAGCCACATTTGTTGCCAATAGCAATGGACTGGTAGATAAAATTAAAATTGACCTTCCTGATCCTGTGACCATCAAGATGACACCAACAGGAATGGTAGAGATTCAAGTCTACTCGGACAATATGGGGTGTACAGTTGATGTTACCAGGTCTTAAAGAATAATTCGGGCTTATCGTAATCTTGATTTTTTCGGTGTGCCGTCCTGCAATAGAGTAGGGCGGTTTTTTACTTTTTAGCAAATTCATCAATTGCTTTCATCACAGAAGGTTTTTTTCTTACAGATACAGGAATGCGGCTTTTATCTTGCATCATTAGATATCCTCCTTCTGTCTTGATATAAGCATTAAGGTGTTTCAAGTTGATGAGATGTGATTGGTGAACACGCAGGAAATCATGGTCCTCAAGTAAATCTGCATAATCTTTTAGGGTTCGTGTTACCAGCAATTTGCTGCCATCAGTGAAAAAGAAATTGGTGTAATTTCCCATGGCTTCCAGCCTGATGATCTCTTCTACTTCACTAATTTTTATCATTTCAGCAGTGTGAAGAGCGAGTTTATTGGGTGAGGACATATTTGCCCTGAGCAGGGACAGGTCGGTATTTTCCTGATGGATCTGTGACAGCAATTTATCTACAGCCGTCCTTAATAGGGTTGGGTCAATTGGTTTTAAAAGGTAGTCAACAGCAGAAAACCGAAATGCCTTAATGGCATGTTGATCAGATGCCGTCGTAAAGATGATTTTTCCATTATAATCAGGTACCAATTCTATGATATCAAACCCATCTCCATCTTCAAGGTGGATATCAAGAAATACAACATCAGGATTGGAATGACGTATGAGTTTTGCCCCTTGGACTACACCGTCAGATTCACCAATAATGGTAATCTCCGGACATTGATCCTCTATGTCCTTTTTTAAGGAAATTCTTGCAAGTTCATTGTCATCTATGATGATGGCTTTTAATTCTCTCATAATCTTAAATAGGTATTGATATAATACATTTAGTCCCTGTAGGAGTTCCTTCGTTATCAACAAGGTCATTAATCTGTAAACTACCTTTTCTGAATTTCTTCATATTCTCCAGGCGGCTTTTAATTGAATCGATTGCAATGCCATGATGATCATCAGGTTGATGACCTTTAGCAGCAGCAGCTCTGCCTATTCCATTATCAGAAACTGAAATTACCAAAGCATCTTCAGCTTCTTCCACGAATACTTGGATCAATCCGTGTTTTCTGCCTTTAAATCCGTGTCTAATTGAATTTTCAACCAATGGCTGGATCATCATAGGAGGAATTTCTAACTCACCATCCGCATGATTGATGATTTTGTATTCCAGCTTTCCATTAAATATCAATTGTTCCAGCGTGAGATAATCGGTGATAAATTTTAACTCCCTTTCCAGGGCAATAGTCTTGTTTTCAGATTGCTTAAGCAAGTATCGTGTGAGATGAGCATAGGTACCTAATAATCTCCTGGCTTCATTGTTTCTCTCTGCTGCAATTAATCCTTGAATTCCAGTAATGGCATTGAATAAAAAGTGTGGATTCATTTTCAACCTTTGAGCCTGGAATTCCATAGCTTGAGCTTGTTCTTTCAACTGATACTTTTCCTTGGCAAGATCTATTTCTGTTTTTAATTTTTTATCTCTCGCAAGTAGGAAAATGGAGATTGATATGATAGTGAATGGGATAAAGAGTAAGTACCAGAACCATTGGCTTCCTTCGGTTGAAGTCGATCGTGCATTATACCATCCGGTATAGGAATAATATTCATCATCTACTGATGCTCTGACTTGCAATCCATCTATTGCATCTGAAGGGAGAGTTAATCGATAATCTTCATTATTCTGGATGTCAACCCATTCATCATCCGACTCTTTCCATCTGTATGAAAGCTGAATATCATTTAACGCAGGGTGGTAAGCCTTGACGGCAAATGATATTTCATCATCAAATCGGGAGAACTCATTGATGGTAATTTCCGGCAGCTTGTTTGATTCAAAAGGAATTACACTGTACAAGTCTATGCCATTAGAAACCCAGAAAGCATTCCAGTCATCACATTTGTCGGCGATTACTGAAGCATCCACATTTATCTTTGAAAATAAATAATCAATTGGGTTCCATATCCATAAATTGCCATTGGACAATATCGCAAATTTACTCCCACAACCACTTAACCTTGCATCTACTAGCTTCAAATCCTCAGTTGGAACTTCAAATGTTCTTAAAAATTGACCATCAAAGTATTTTAAGGTATCGTCAACCACAACTAAAAAACCATCCTGAAACTTAATGTAGGAATCCACATTACCATCATCAAAGTAAAATATTGGTGGATCATTTTGCCTTGGAAGACGACCTTCATCCTTCACAGTTCCAGTAAATGAATATGACTTCCCTTCAGATAGCAGATGCACCTTCCCATTATAAATGAATAAGCTATCTATTGTAACATTCGGAAGAAATCTCTGACTCTCAATAGATTGAGGAAATACTGAATTTAAACTAAGAACTGATAAAAATGATATTAGAATGATTAAAGAAGATCCTTTCTTAAGTGCCTCAATGATAATATGTTGACTCTTGGTAAACACTAATATTTCATACTTCTGTCCATATCTCTTTTCATATCTTTCTCCTTGATGGAATGACGCTTGTCAAATGATTTTTTACCCTGGGCGAGCCAGATTTCCACCTTTGCATATCCTCTTTCATTGAAATAGAATTTATATGGAACGCAAGTGAGCCCCTTTTCAGTAATGCGCCGCTCTAGCTTTTTTAATTCTGATTTTCTAAGCAGAAGAATTCGGTCCCTTCTGGTCTCATGGTTGTTGATGTTACCGTGTTTATACTCAGCAATAAATGCACTTTTCAATAACAGATGCCCACCTTCAAATATGCAATATGCATCAGAAAGGTTGGCATTACCGGCTTTAAGTGATTTTACTTCAGTACCCAATAGGGCTATACCGGCTTCAAATTTTTGAAGACAGTGATATTCGTGGCGAGCTTTCCTATTGACTATTTCTTTAATTATATTTTGAGCCATTATCTACAGGTTATTTATGATGAAATCGGTCATCCTGGAATACATATGTAATCTGGCATTATTTCCATAAATCCCATGATTTCGATTGGGGTAAAGATAAGCTTCATATTCTTTATTGTAAGAGATTAATGACTTGGTCAGTTCGGCAGCATGTTGAAAATGAACGATGTCATCTGCCAATCCATGTATGAGTAAAAAAGGATCTTCAAGTAGGTGAATTCTTGATAACAGGTTGCTGTTAAAATATCCTTGTGAGTTGTCTTTAGGGAATCCCATATGTCTTTCAGAATAAATGGCATTAAACCATTTCCAATCTACCACAGGAGCGATGGATATGGCCATAGAGAAAGTATTGCTTCCTTCTATTAGGCACTTCAGAGCCAAATATCCACCATAGCTCCAGCCATAAATGCCTATTCTTTCAGAGTCAATAAAATTAAGTGAACCCAGGTATTTTGCAGCTGATAGTTGATCCTGGAATTCATAATACCCGAGATTACCTTGAGTAATTTTCTTGAATGCAGTTCCCCTTCCTCCAGTTCCTCTATTATCAATACAGGCAATGATATATCCTTTCTGAGCAAGCATCTGAAACCACCAATACTCAACTCCTCGCCATTGATTTAGCACTTCCTGGCTTCCGGGGCCTCCATAAACATACATCAACACAGGATGTTTTTTCTCTTCGTCAAAATCAGGAGGGATTATCATCCATCCATTAAGTTTTATATCATCTTCATTTTTAAAAGTGAAAAACTTGGGATTTCTTATTTGATATTGTTCAATAAGGTCTTTTAAATAATTATTTGATTCTATTGTACGGATGGAATCTATACCATTATTGATTCTTACAGCAAGATAAGACGGGGGCATGTTGAACTGACTATGGCTGAGTATGAGGTGGTCATGGTTTTTATTGAACCAAGCTTCATGAACTCCCTGTGTCTTTGTTAATTGTGTGACTTTTTTTGTCTTTAAGTCTACAGAAAAAAGTTGTCGCTGTCTGCTATCTTCCTTGGATGCCTGGAAATATAGGTAATTTCTGATGGGGTCTATCCCATAGATTTTATTGACATGAATGAGTTCTGGAGTAAGATTGGTAATTTTTTTTAATTCTAAATTCAGAGCAAATACATGATTGAAGCCATCCCTTGATGAAATGAAATATTGATTTTCGGATTGATCATAAAGAACATTCCTTGGTGGTTCTAAATAAGTGATGCTATTCTCTTCATAGATGATTTCCTGTGATTTATTTTTTAAATTGAAAAGAAAACTTTTCAATTGGTTTTGAGGCCTGTTTAATGTATAGAGGCACAACTTATTTTCACTTGGCAACCAGGATATCAATGGAATATAATATTGACCTGGTACGGGGATTTCTAATTCATAAGACTTTCCATCTTTAATATTGTAAATGTAGATTGAAGTTGAAGGGATTGCCAGTCCAGGTTTAGGATACTTTTGGTTTTCTACAATAGGATATGCCAGATCATTGTATTGAATCAAAGGATGTGAAGAGACACTTGATTGATCTATTTTATAATAGGCGATATTTGATCCATCGAAAGACCATTGATATGCTTTATCCAGGTAAAACTCTTCCTGTTGTACCCAGTCGCCTATTCCATTTATGATTTCCTCCGGACTTCCGTCAAATGTTACCTGGGTAGTAGCACCACTTTTTAGGTCTTTGTAAAACAAGTTAAAATTGTGAATGAATGCAATTTTTGTCCCATCAGGAGAAAAAGTGGGATGCGTTACTTTCTCATTGAATAATAGACTCACAGTTTTATTCTCCAGGTTATATATGTGATATCTTGAACTGGTGGTTCTACGGTTGATACGTTCTTGTTCAGAACTCATTAAAATTATATCCTCATGAGGAGAGAATTTATAACCATTGATGCTTCCCATGAAGTTGCTTAACCCTTGAATTTCTGATCCTTTTAGAATCAGCTTGCTTTTATTTTCTTCAATAAGATCGTATTCTATAATTTCATTTTCTTGTAGAAGAGAGTAGGTGCTACCTTGATTTTTAAATTGAGGCTTTTCTATCGTTGAGCTATTGAATTTAAAATTGCTCCAGATATCTCTAAGTATAATTTCTGGTATGGATTGCCCATCCGATAAGGTAAAACCCAAACAGAAAATGAATGAAAGAAATATCCTCAAATTGATAGAGTATTTAGTATGTATAATCAGAATTATCAGGCTTTAAATTCATATTAGAAACAGAAATCTTCACAAAGGTAATAAGTTGATTTTCACTTATATGATTTAACTAAATGGTATAACGCTGAGGCTGCAATAAAATATGTTCAATTAAAGGGTTATTTTCGGATAATCTTAATAAATGTGACAAACTTATGTATAGATTCCGTATATATATTTTAATACTCTTTTCTATTGTCTTTATAAGGTGCAAAGAAGGTAGCATGGATAGGCCACCCAAACCAGAATTGAATCCTGACTGGTACAATGTCGGCTTTCTAATTATGGATGGTGTTTACAATACAGAGTATACAGCGCCTTACGATATATTTCAACATACTCAATTCAGAGAAGGGATCAAGGCGATGAATACATTTACTGTAGCTAACACATTGTCTCCAATTAAGTCATTTGAAGGGTTAAGGATTCTTCCTGATTATGATTATACTACTGAAGAAGTCCCTCATATTGATATTCTTGTTATACCGAGTGCAGAACATCATCTTGATTCAGATCTGGAAAATGAAGAAATGATCAATTGGGTTAGAAAAGTGGGAGATAAAGCAGAGTTTATTACTTCACATTGTGACGGAGCGTTTGTACTTGCAAAATGTGGATTACTTGATGGCCTTGCATCTACAACATTTCCTTCGGATATAGATAAATACAGAGAGACTTTTTCGGATCTAGAGATCTATGAAGATGTGATTTTCGTTCATGACGGAAAGGCCATCACATCTGCCGGTGGAGCCAGGTCCTTTGATGCAGCTCTTTATCTATGTGAGTATTTATATGGCAAGTCTATTGCTGATGATATAGCTAAGGGATTGGTTATAGATTGGGACTTGAGTAACGTACCTCATCTTGTTAAGAATTAAATATAGATCAACCCTTCATTTCTATTTCCGTAGGAGATCGCTTCTTGATTAGATATGCGATAAGCAGAGATATAAGCAAGAACACTATCAGCTTGATGCCAATTATCAAGATCGGGTATCTTAAATAATGGATTTTCAATTCTTAAGGCAGTTTGAAAAAGGTTCAAATCTGTTTTATATTGATTTCTTATATACCCGCTAGCGACTGAAGTTATGTATCCCTTTGGATAGGTTTCATATACTTTAATAGCTGAATAACTAGTGATTATTTTATCTTTCAATGCAATGGCCCTTGCTGTTAGTCCACCAAGAAACATAGGTGACATGGCTTTCAACAACTTATCACACTCGCGATAAAAGTATTGATTCCCTCTACCGTAGATTCCAGGTGGAACGGATAGAGGAGCATCTATTGCTATGATGTCAGGTTGATTTTTCTTTATAAAATCAAGAATAAGTTGATCGGCATCTTTTTTCTTTTCTGATTGGATGAGTTTTAATTGTTGATTAATACTTCCAAAACATATAGAAGTAGTTCCTGCCATTTTAGACCCAAAATCAATGCCTGCAATCATCATATTGTATTCAAATTATAAAATATTGTAATATATAAATTAATATAATAGATGCTTTTATAAAGTATAAAAAGTATTAATGTTGAAATGTTAAAATTGTAAGATATTTTACATTTTTCATAAAAATTAAAAAATATGATATATATTAAAACTTGTTAGATAACTAAATGAATTAGTGAATTTTATAGTGATTGTAGTGTTTATCTCTGATTTTTCTGATAAATGAAACATTTAACAATGGAAAAGTGACAAGTAGTTTACAATTCCGTCTAATCAAATGAAGATTGCAAGCACTTTTCACCAAATTTGTAACATATACCTTACTGAGAATTTAAACTATCTATGAAAACAACTTTACGGTGTCAAGGTATATTGAGATTCTGTCTTGTGAGAATTGGCAGAAATTCAATGTTAGAAGACTAACCTATAATGGGGGTAGATCATCATGTGGTGATTTATTCCCATTAGCAGTTTTAGGCACTATGTAAATAGCTTAGGTTCCTGTAGGTGTAATTGATTGAGACTTATACACTTTACAGATGAGAATTAAAAGTATCCAAAAGAACTTTTTAGTGGTTCTATTATTTGCGGTAAGCATGGTATCAGATACCCAATCGCAAAATCTAATTTCAAACTACAGTTTTGAAAATTCCTTTACAAGTTGGACGCAGAATGATGCAACCATTGCTGTCTATAGCTCTGGGACAACCAATGTGTGTCATACTGATGTAGCATGGATAAACCCTAACAGGGAAAACGATGCGACCAATTATGCCTATCAACGTGTCAACGCATCTTCAGGTAATTCTTATAATTTATCCTTCACAGCGTTAGACTACGATGTTGCAGGAACAAGGAGAGGATATTTAAGAGCCTTGAATTCTTCCAATACTATCTTATCTGAAACATTTGTGGATATCACTGGTGGTAGGAGTGCTGGGTTTAAACAGTATTCTCTTTCATTAAGTAGTACACCATCTGGAACTTCTAAGATTGAAGTCTACTTTGAAGCCACTCACACTGGAGCAATAAAAGTAGATTGTGTTGAATTGACACAGGCTCAAAGCTGGGAATTTAATTGCGGCGACAACAAAGAAGTTACCATTCATTATAAAGGGACGAACGGCTCAAATCCTGATGATGTCTCTATACCTAATTCATCTGAAGTATATGAAGTTGTAGCAGAAGTGGTGTATAAGGGTACTTATCCTGGAAGTACAATTACTGCTTCAGCAAATGGATCGAATTTCACATTGACTGAAGTTACATTAACAGGGACGAGTTCGAATGTATATGCTTATAGAGGTACAAAAACAGGCTCATACTCATCTGTGAGTCTTGTTAATGCTCCTCAACAATCTAGTCTCCAATCTTTAGTAGTTTATGCATTCAGGAATGTAGAATCTGGTGCTCAGAGTTCAGGTACATTTACATCTATAAGTGGGTACAGGACCACTGTGGATTTTGATATTCCAATCCCGACGGATGTTGGACCACGAGATGTTTTTGTAGAATTACCGATTTCAGAAATTACATATGACTGCAGAGTTCTTGAAATTACCGTTACAGCTGGATCAGTGGTCGAGACACATCGTTTAGCACCTAGTAGCCCCACTAATGGTTGCTGTATTGAGGTGCCTTCACTTACTCTAAATAATGTTTCAGGATCAGTAAGTAATGTAAATGTAGAAGTCTATTCTCCTAGTGGATCAAGTAGTTCTTGCCCGGATTCGGGTTCAAGCCAGAATGGACAGTCTTTTGTAATTGCAGGCGCGATAATGGTTGATGTGGAATGTTTTTCCGGAGCTGATTATGGTGATGCTCCTTCGAGTTATGGAGATATTAATTATGCGATTGATTGTGGAAGTCCTGCCAAGCTAGGTAATAACATTGATGCTGAAAATGATTCTCAACATTCATCTCAAGCAGATGGAGATGATAATGATGGAACAGATGATGAAGATGGTGTTAGCTTCTCCGGAGGTGATCCTACGTTTGTAGCAGGTGTAGATAAATTTGTTGCCATCGATTACACAACTTATGATGCCAGTTCATATGTTTCTGCCTGGGTAGACTGGAATAGAGATGGAGAATTTCAATCAAGTGAAATAGCAATTGATGACAGACAAGTGGGAAGTGGGACAAGTGGTGTTCTAAAATCAGGGACCATCAATTATGGTATTAAAACTCCAAATTCGATTTCATGCGGGCCAAGTTTTATGAGAGTAATCATTACATCTCATTCAGGTCAGGGTCCTATCGGTCTTTATGCCGATCAATCTGGATGTAATGATGGAGAGGTAGAAGATTATTTTGTTAATCTTGAAGAAAACATTGAGGTAACAGTCAATCCTGCTGGTCCTTTCTGTGAAGGCGATGATCCATTCCAATTGACAGCTAATCCATCTGGTGGTACTTATTCAGGGAATGGAGTTAATAGTTCCGGACTCTTTGATCCGGAAGTTGCAGGAGTGGGGAACCATTTGATTACCTATGAATATTCTGATGGCCAGGGATGTTCTGGTTCTGATCAGATTACTATTGTTGTAAATCAAAATCCTATTGTGGATGCTGGACCTGATAAATCAATATGTGGAGTAGACGAGATAGTGTTAATGGCAGAAGTAACGAATGTGTCGGAATGTGGTAGTCAGGGACAATCTGATTGCAACCATGAACTGGAAGGATATACAGGATGGGTAGAAAATCCATCATATGCGGCTTATTGTGGTCAGAATCAAGGTGCAAAGCTTTGGACCAGATCAGGAGAAGGTACCTCTTCAGTAACCATTGATTTTGGACAGGTTGTACCTGCAGGTACAATAATTTGCGTAAATATGAAATTGGAACATTGTTCCAATACATCAAGTAATTACTCAGATGCCAAGATTCAAGCTTCAACTTCACCAGGATCAGGATATACCAACCTAACAGCTTCTGAGACATTTACCAATACTTCTTACCAGGAATATTGTTACACCTTAACAAGTGACACACGATATATAAAAGTGAGCGATAATGGTCATTGTGCATTCAGAGTAGATTATGTGAGATATGAAACTCAAGGTGTAAATAGTGATTTAACTTACCTCTGGACGGGGCCTGGAATAGTCGGGGCGAATGATCAGGCAACTGTTACTGTAAATATGGCTGGTACATATACTATATTGGTGACAGATTGTAATGGATGCACAGATAGTGATCAGGTGGTTGTAACTGATAATGGTGATTTTACTGCGGAAGCAGGCCCTGATCAGGAAATATGTATAGGTGAGAGTGCTACTTTAACAGCTGATGAAGTTGTGGGAGCAACTTATGAGTGGAGAGAGCAAGGAAGTACAACTATAATTTCCAATAACAGATCTGTGACTGTCACTCCTAATTCAACTATGATTTATGTTGTAACCGTCATTAAAGATGGCTGTGAAGATTCTGATGATGTTACAGTAACTGTAAATCCTCTTCCGCATGTAAATTTAGATCCTGCTGGACCATTCTGCACCAATGAGGGACCTATACAGTTAAATGGAACACCCACTGGTGGTACTTACTCAGGACCGGGTGTAAGCCCAAGTGGTTCATTCAATCCTGCTTCCGCAGGACAGGGTGAACATATTATAACTTACAATTATTCAGACAATAATGGTTGTTCAGGTTCTGCACAGATAACCATTGAAGTTTTTGAATCTGCCAATGGAGGAGCAATAGCAGGTGATGAGGAAAATTGTGGAGGATTCGATCCTTCTATTATAACCAATGTTCAAGCATCTTCAGGTGCTGATTGTGGTGGACCTGAAATAACAGGTGATGACATATGTGATGATGGTTCATTCAGTAAACCCACAAGATTTGTTATTCAATATACGGGTAATGGTTGTGATGCAACCAGTACATCACAGGATCCCGGTAAATATGATTGTATTGATTATAGTGGAGGGCCTAATGGAGACAACCAGGTTTACATTGTTACCAGTGATGATTTTTCCGGTATTGTAGATATCAATAGTACCTTTACTGTTACCAATAGTGGAAGTGATCTATCCAATCCTGTGGAGTTTTCTATTTATAATCACCAGGGAGGTACATTACTTCAATATGTTGAAATACATACTTCATGTTCAGCCCCAATAGTCATTGGAGATCAGTTTGGATCTTTGATTCTGATTGAAGCAGAAGATAATGGGGCCATCTTTGGAGGAGAAGTGGGTTTGCAGTACCAGTGGCAAGAAATGGTTGGAGCTGGTCCATGGACCGATATCCAAGACGCAACCGGATTGGAATATGATCCTCAATTTATTTCTACAACAACAAAATACAGAAGACTAGCAATTAATTGTTGCGGTACGACTCCATCCAATGAAGTCATAAAAGAAGTACATCCTGAGGTTACCGTAGATGCTGGACCTGATGTTCAGGTTTGTGACATGAATGCCAGTATAACTGCTACAGCAAGTAATGGAACTCCACCATATAATTACAGTTGGAGCAATGGGCAGACTGGAGCAACTTTAACGGTATCAGTTTCGGGAACCTATACTGTCCAGGTAACAGATGCTAATGGATGCACTGCTACTGATGATGTGGTTGTCGACATTTTTGAATCTCCAACCGGAGGATCCATTACTGGTAATGAATCGAATTGTGGAGGATTTGACCCTGGTGTGATTTCAAATGTGGTTACTCCTTCAGGATCGGATTGTGGAGAAGTGCCTGATAATGGTTATGATGTTTGTCCTGAAAATGGAAATCCTGATTATTATATTTTCATGTATACTGGAGCGCCTTGCGGAACAACCAATACACAGGGACCGGTCGGAGATAAATGGACATGTGAAGAGCCAGCAGGTCCATTCTTTGGAGGCACAGTGTATATAGATGGGTCTGGACCAGATCTTCCTGGGACATTTAACGAAGGTGATATATTTTCAACTACAGGTGGCCAGTTTCAAATTTACGACAGTCCTGGTGGAACACTGATACAAGACGTGGCATTACATACTTCCTGTTCACAACCGATAACCATAGGGGATGAATTTGGAAGTCTTATGCTCATTGGAGCACAATACAATGATGGTACAGAATATGGAGGCGTACCTGGATTACAGTATCAATGGCAAAGTAAAGTAGGATCTGGACCATGGACAGATATAGAAGGTGCTACTGGATTGACTTATGATC
>JABDLO010000076.1 GCA_013002995.1 Saprospiraceae bacterium
ACATTGGTCCACACCATATTCAATGTCCTGAGGTTGAACCTGGCAAGCTGAAAATGATAATAATAGTAACATATATATTAAATACCTCATGCTTCTTTTCTTTTAAAACTAGAATATGTCCCCCAAATCCCAAGTACCAAGGCCATTATTAGACCATAACCTCCCCAGTGAGGATACGATTTTGCTATGAAATTTAATAGCTTCTTACTCCCAAATAGAGGTGGCTGAAATGACTCTCCTTCAAATTTCATAATGGCATTCGGGTCTAAATTGTGCCCATAATCGTACTCCCATAAGTAAAAGTCATACATGGCCAGCACACATCCGATTATTAATAAAGCAGTCCAGGTAAAATATACCCACTTCTTATTTATAAATGCAGCAATCAATGCGAATACGATGAAAAATCCAACTATATAAGGAAAGTATTGTAATTCAGGGATTGAATCCGGTTCAATATATTTCATCCCTATGTAGTGATTCAGAATATTGATATTCTGTAACGTCCCAGGTTCACTACCACCAATTTTATTAATGTAGATCCACATGTGCACCCCATTAGGGTATTGTGGAGCAATAAGGCTGATTCTCCATAAAGGAAGAATGAATAATAAAGACAACAAGGCACCTGCCAGAATAAATTTTATTCTACGGAACATCTCTTTTATATAATATGTGTAAAGGTAAATGATGGTAGGCAAGAATCAGAATCTTGCCTACCATACTAAATCAATCAGATTAAAGATCTTCTTCTTCTCCGAGGGACCATTTCAACGGTGTATTAGCCCCCCTAGGTGATACCCTTATATATCCTTGCATTTCCTGGTGAAGTGCAGAGCAGAAATCAGTACAATAGAAGGAATACACTCCTTCTCGCTGAGGTTTCCATAACATCGTTTCAGTCTGTCCCGGCATGACCAGCAGTTCTGACATATTAGCTCCTTGTATTGCCAATCCATGGGGAACATCAAAATCCTGCTCCAGGTTGGTAAGGTGAACATATACATCGTCTCCAACTCTAACTCCTTCTATATTATCAGGAGAAAAGTGACTACGTATTGAAGTCATATAAATGTGTACATCATTACCTGATCTTTCCACTTTGGTCTGAGATTCTCCCAGTGCCCTGTGTGGATGCTCGTTTTCTTCAATGGGGTAAAACTTTTTGCTATTAGGTACAATTCTATCAGCAGATATTCCCTGAGCATAGTGAGGCTCTCCAATTGTTGGGAAATCAAGAAGCAATTTCATTTTATCACCTGAGATATCATATAATTGAGCGGAGTGATTCATTTCCGGGCCAGTAGGCAGATATCTATCTTTAGTAATCTTGTTAAGGGCAACCAGGTATTTACCTTGAGGCTTCTTAGAATCACCTCCGGGGATCATCAAGTGACCTACAGAATAATAAGTAGGTGCTCTATCTAATACTTCCCATGTCCCAACTTTCCATTTCACGACTTCAGAAGAGATAAAGAAAGTGGTGTAGGCATTTCCATTATTATCAAATTCTGTATGGAGAGGCCCCAAACCAGGTTTCTTGACAACACCCCCTACCACCTTATCGTACTTTAATACTGGCACTCCGGAAATCGTTGTCTCGAATTCTTCATTTTCAATCGCACTCATCATATTGGTAAATGAATGTGCTGTAAGGTCTGCTGATAACTTACCACTTCCGATGATGTATTCACCTGTAGGGTCAACATCTACACCGTGTGGTGACTTAGGAGTAGGAAGAAAGTAAACCAATCCAGGACAATCTTCCGGAGTAAGAACAGGCACTGTAGACATTTCTGTTGATGTCGCCATATGCGTTGATTCATCATATCTATTCACCATATGTCGTCCGGCAACCGTTTTAGCTTTGCCTTGAGCTATATATTCTTCTGCCTTCTTCCAATTTACAGCAGCAATGAAATCTTTATCATTTTGAGAAGCGGTTACCTCTTTCAATGTGTGGCTTTGCTCTGTATTATAAGTAGTAAAAAATGTCCATCCATGAGATTTTCCTTTGCCTGAGTGAGCCAGGTCATAGTCAAATGCCGGAAGTAATACCTGGAAAGCAATTTCCATATGGCCTTCTTCGCCTACTTTAATAAAAGTCAACATTCCTTTAAAATTCTCCTCATAGCTTGCAATTGCAACATCTTTCTGAGGATATGGTACACTAAATCTAGTTCCTGCTACAACATATTCAGTATTTTCAGTTGTAAAGGGAGAACTGTGATTACCTGCACTATTTGGGATTTCGATAATCTCTGCAGTTTCAAATGTGGTTAAATCAATCCTTGCTACCCTCGGAGTGTTGTTACCATTAATAAACAGCCACCTACCATCAGTTTCTCCATTGGTCTGTGACAATTCAGGGTGGTGAGCATCATCCCATGGTACAAATCCGAAAGATGTGTTTAACATAGGCTTAGTCTCTTCATTATAACCCCACCCTTTTTCAGCATCCTGTGAAAAGACCGGGATCACTTTTAAAAGCCTACCACTAGGAAGACCATAGACACTCACTTGTCCGGAAAACCCCCCTGAAAAGAAACCATAGAACTCATCGTATTCCCCTGGTGGTACGTATACTGCTGAAGCGGCATCTCCACCTAAGGCACCACTTGTCCCACTCTGACTGTTTTGATTACAGGAAAATAACACAAGTACCCCGACAAATACAAGTAACGTGTGTTGGATCCTTCTTTTTATTGATTCCATTTTTTATTGTTTTGAGTTGTTTTGAATTTTGGATAATAAAATATTTAGAGTACAAATATAATGCTTTTAAAGATATTAAGACATTTTTATCCTATTTAATTCAAAATAACTTATATTTGTGCAAATAAATTATTGTAGTCAATAAAATTCACTAACAAAACACATTAAATAATACTCAAAACGCAGAACTATGAGACAGATATTTAAGTATGGATTTCCAATTTTTATCGGAATGGCAATGCTTGCATGCAACAATCCATCACAGAGTTCGAATCAAGCCAGCGGAGGCATCGATCAATCACAATTAAAGGGTCAATCAGGTGTAGTAGATGATCAGTCACAACCAAATATTTTACAGGTTGCAATTAATTCTAAGGATCATACTACTCTTGTTGCCGGCGTTCAGGCAGCTGGTCTTGAAGATGTACTGACCAATGCCGGTCCATTGACGGTTTTTGCTCCTAACAATGAAGCTTTCGATAAATTACCGGAGGGAACACTAGACGAATTGCTAAAACCTGAAAATAAAGAAACACTAGCAAATATAATTACCTTTCATGCTGCTCCTGGAAGCTATACTGGGAATAATATCAGAGGCGTAATGGGTATCGGGCAGGCGACCGGTGATAAGGTAAAAGTTGAAGTTAAAGATGGTGTGACTTACGTCAATGGTGCAAAAGTGCTGGGTACTGTCAAAGCATCCAACGGCTATGTTCATGTAATTGATCAAGTTTTATTACCACCTGAAAAGTGATATATTTATCTCTTTAGATACTTAGATTCATCAACAAAATAAAATGTTTAGCAAATCTTGTAAATATGCAATCCGAGCTGTTTTATACCTCTCAATCCATTCTGGGGAAGACAAAATGATTGGAGTAGATGTTATTTCTGATGAATTGGATGTTCCGAAACACTTCCTGGCCAAGCTTTTACAGCAATTATCGAGAGCAAGGTTGATTTCATCAATGAAAGGTAGATCCGGAGGTTTCTTCCTTAGTGAAAAGGATCTGGAATCCAATCTTCTTTTGGTTATTGAAGCCATTGATGGCCCGGGAACATTTACAGATTGTGTACTTGGACTCAAGACATGTTCAGATAAAAATCCATGCCCATACCATTTCAAAATTACGGATTTCAGATCTAAGTTTTATGCACAACTAAAAGAAGAAACTGTAGGAGAGATCTCTACAAGAATTAAGGAAAAGAATTTTAAACTTAAAAATATTCCATTGTGAAAAAGTATATAATAACAACATTTATTCTAGCATTAATTTATGCTTGTGGTGGTAAATCCGATCAATCGAATTCCAACACACCTCCTCCTAAATCTATGATTACTAAACCGAAGGCAGATGATGGGAAAGGAGTAGGCCCATTTACTTCTGTTGATTTAAATGACCCTTTAAATACAGACATGATTGCTAATGGTAAAGCCATATACGACATGAAGTGTTCAGCATGTCATAGATTGACTGCAACCAGGGTTGTAGGTCCAGGGTTCAAAGGGGTTACTGACCGTCGCAAGCCGGAATGGATCATGAATATGATTACCAATGTTGACATTATGCTGGATGAAGACCCTGCAGCACAAAAACTATTTGAAGAATGTCTCACCAGGATGCCCAATCAGAATGTAAATAATGAAGACGCCAGAGATATTCTTGAATTTTTATTAAATAATGACAAAACTTAAGCCCTAATAAATGCTACCTAATGCGATGAGTAATCCATCGTCTTCCGATAAGATGATCTTCATAGCATTCCTGTGGCTCGTAATAGCCGGATCTGTAGGGGTATTGTTGAGATTGGCATTTGTTCTTGATTTACCCCTATGGATTGATTATAAAAATCTACTCCATACTCATTCTCACGTTGCAATGATGGGATGGTTATTCAGTGCATTGTACTTAATGATCGCGAAGACCTTCAATCTCAAGGGAAGATTTTACTTCAATCTGTTCTGGCTATTTCAATTAACCATTATTGGAATGCTGATGTTTTTTCCTATCCAGGGATATGGGCTGGGTTCTATACCTTTTACTACAGCTCACATGATATTGAGTTACCTCTTTGCGTGGAAAGTTATAAAAGATATCCGTTTAATGAAACTTAATGGCCCCAATTACCCTGAGCGGTTTTTGATAACAGCCCTGGTATTTATGGTGGTCTCTACTTTAGGTACCTGGGCATTAGGGTACATGATGGCAGCTTCGCTAAAGGGAAGTGCCATCTATTATGCTTCCATTCAATTCTTCCTCCATTTTCAGTTTAATGGATGGTTCATATTTGCAATCATTGCCATTTTTCTACAATACTGTAAAAGTCATGATCTGATAATCAATGATCGTCATCTTCGGATTGCCTACCCTACATTGCTGATTTCTTGCATATTAACTTATGCATTGTCAGTTACCTGGTCAACACCCAAAGATTTCATCTTTTATTTAAACAGCATTGGAGTTATAATACAGTTTGCGGCAATGTATTACTTATATCGTTGGTTGATGACCAATAGTGGTAAATGGCGACCTCACTTTAAAGGGTATTTAGGAAACTTGTTGATATTTGCTTTATTATGTCTGGCAGTAAAAATTGTTATTCAGACATTGGTGGCAATTCCAGCTCTTGCCGTAATATCTTATACCATAAAAAATTTCGTAATTGGTTTTATACACTTGCTGATGTTGGGTGCCATCACATCATTTTCTTTGGTATTTCTGATAAATATGGGTAAGGTTAAGATTGAAAAAATGAAGAGTGGCATAAACATCTTTCTTCTGGGATTTGTAGGGAGTGAGCTGATCTTATTTCTTCAAGGTGTAATGCTATGGCAGAAAATGGGATTTCTCCCCTACTACTACCATATACTTGCAATACTATCAGCATTGATGCCAATAGGTTTTTTAACTCTATTGATTAAGATGGCGAGAAAAAGAGTAATGTAATTACTCTCCGGCAGCAGAACCCTTATCGATCATTCTCTGTACATCCGAGGTGAATTGTCCGACCGTCTTCGTGTATCCGGTTTTCCCAAGAGCCTGGATGGAATACTTCTGAGTAGCAGGATCTTTATCAAGGTTGAAAACCCACACTGTTGGAAAGCCTCTCACTTTAAAAGCCCTCTGGAGTCCTGCGTTTTGTTGCTTGATTTCCTCGGGAATCTGTTTTCTGCGTGGAAAGTCTAATTCTAAAAGGACGACATTCTCATCTGCCCATTTCTTAAACTCTGGTTTCACGAATACAGCTGCAGAAAGTCTTTTGCACCAACCACACCAGTCACTTCCTGTAAAATTAGCGAGGATAGGCTTACCTGTCTTTTGTGATTCCTCATAGGCATCATCAAGCATGACCAACCATCCTTCGTTTTCAGTTTCATATGTATTATTGCTCTGGGCAAATGTGGCTTGAGCGGTCACAAATAGGACCAGTGCAAAAAGAATCTTTTTCATCATTTTTTCATTTTATTAGTCAAGACCTCAGTTATCTCTACGTCATTAAACTTTTCAAAGATAATAGGAATCTATCATATAAAAGGTTGTCAACATCAATTAAGTACGATTTCATTAACACTTTTAGATATAATTAACGCTTTTTAAAACATCTTGCGACAATTTCCGAAGTCGTTCTAATGATAAACAGAGCCATTAAGCAATGGATTTTAGGTCATTCGATGTATTAAGAATCTTCTAGATCGTAGTAAAATTATTTTCTGCTTGAAAGAGAAAAACAAATTAATGGCACATAATTGGATTCTTCAGAGCTGTATAAAAATCTAATTGATCCGGCATATCCACAACCACTCCCCTATAGATTAAATATATACCCATGATCAGCTGAACATAAGGTAAAAACTTTCTAAATCCACTTCTGATTTTAGGACCAATTAATCCGCTGCCAAGCATTAAGGCAAGTAAAGCCGGAATTGTGCCCAGACCAAAAAGTGTCATAAAAATCATCCCCTGATAAATACCTCCTGAAGCAAGCGATCCGGCTATGGCAAGGTATACCAATCCACAAGGTAGTATCCCATTGGCCATACCAAAAACGAAAGGCTTTTTCATGAGATTATTGGAGGTGAGCCTTGAAATCAGAGATGAAAGACCGGACAATCCTCTTTTAAACACTTTAATCCGTGATAAGAATTGTTCAAAATCAAGAGATAGAAGGAATAATAGTATTAACAAAATTCCTGCTAGAAAAGAAAAGACCTTCTGCATCCCTGCTAATACAATGGTCTGTCCGATTATTCCAAATAGAAGTCCTAGCATCGCGTAAGTTACTACCCTTCCAAAGTTATATTGTATGGTGGTTAAAAACTGATTTCTTCCAGATTCATACCCAATATTACTCACCCCCAGAGCAATAGGGCCACACATTCCAATACAATGGAGGCTGCCAAAAAAGCCCAATGTCAAAGCAAGATATATCAAGACTGTGTAATGTATATTTCTTTCTCAATGTAGAATGGTATGCCTTCTTCAACCCAATCGATCTGAACTTTCCATCTACCGGCTGAAAGTTTCAGATCTGGAAAGTCATATTTCATGGTTGAGGATTCCTCCAGTAATAAGGAAAGATCCTTTTTAGTGTCTGCAGGATTATACAATTTAACTTTACCATTACGTGACTTCCCTTCTTCAAAGGTCAGAGAGAGGGACTTTTCATTTTCTGACCATTCCACAGCAACTGTCTTTTGATGAATATTGACGTTCTCTACCTTATCGTATTTCTTCTGATAATTGAGATCTTGATTGTAATAATCTTCAACTACGAGGCTATGATCAACAGTAGTTGATTTATATAAAACGAACATTAATGTAAGTACATAAATGATAAAGAATACCAAAATGCCGTGTCCCCAATGGAATTTTTTCATGGTGCTTATTTAATTGGCCCTAAAAAATTAGTTGTCACTTCATCTACGAGTTTATCTCCGTTGTAAACGTTGATTTTAATCTTATTCTTTCGTCCTTGAAGCTGTTCCTTTGGTATCTTTATAAATAGTGCGCCTTCACTGACTTCGTTTTTAATTGTTTTTGGATCTTGTCCTATATATTCAATAGAACCCTCTATATTCATCAACTCCATTCTTACCTCATACTCATCAGAAGTCTTATTTATGAGTTGGTAATTATATAGATTTGAAATAATTCCTTCTTCAGGTTCCTGATATAACATACCTGGAGTCCTTAAAAGTAAGGTTTCTACATCAGATCTGGAAATAAAGAGAAATGACTCTAACCCGATTAATACCAATAATACTGCAGAATAAGCTATTGTTCTGGTATTAAATAATTTATGTTCTTTGTTGACTATACCATTGTAGGAATCCATCCTCACCAACCCTTTCGGGCGGTCAATCTTCTCCATTACTTCATCACAGGCATCCATACATGCAGTACAATTGACACATTCTAACTGAATACCATTCCGAATATCGATCCCGGTAGGGCAAACTTGAACACATAGTTTACAATCGATGCAATCTCCCAGTTTGGGAGCATCAGGATTGACTTTTTTCTTCATTTTGCCTCTTGGCTCTCCTCTTTCAAAGTCATAGTATACAGCTAGTGAATTCTTATCCAGCATGACACCCTGTAATCTACCATAAGGACATATGGTGGTGCATACTTGCTCTCTTAGTTGAGCAAAAACAAGATAAAAAACAACGGAGAAGATGATCATGGCAATAAATCCTGTGTTGTGCTCAATGATGGGCTCACCCATAATTTTCATGACTTCATCCATTCCTATGATGTAAGCAAGAAAGGTATTTGCTATAAGTACAGCTATACCAAAAAAGAGGGCTTGTTTCAATCCCTTTTTCCATACTTTATCCATGGTCCAGGGAGCTTTATTCAATCGCCTTTGTGCATTGGCATCACCTTCAATCCAATACTCTAACCTTCTATAGACCATTTCCATAAAGATGGTCTGAGGACATACCCAACCGCAGAATAATCGTCCAAAAACTACGGTAAACAATACAATGAAAAGGATGAGAATAATCATCCCAATGACAAAAAGATGAAAGTCCTGGAGACCAAAATGGATTCCAAAAATGATGAACTTTCGATCGATTACATTAAATAATACAAAGGGCTCGCCACCTATTTTTATCCATGGTAGTCCGAATAATACTACTAATAAAATATATGAAACCCATTTGCGGTAATCATAAAACTTACCTTTGGGCATTTTAGGGTAAATCCAAATTCGCTTCCCGTCTTTATCTACTGTGGCTATCGAATCCCGATATTCTTCTTCCTGCTTTTGAATTTCCTCAATTACATCCATTTTAACTAAGTATTAATTGCCCACCGAAGAATCGAGCACCTCAGGCTCTGATCCTTCTCCTTCCTCAGAAGTTGCAGGCACATATAGTTCACCCTCCGGTGCCTTTTGATTCGGTGGATTAGTGCCCTGGAAAGTCAAAATATAACTTGCGACTTTTTGCATATCTGCAGGTCTCAATTGTGACTTCCAGCTAATCATACCTTTTTCCGGAACACCGTACTTAATGGTTCTGAATAAATCCTTAATGTCTCCTCCATGGACCCAGTAAGCATCAGCAAAGTTAGGACCTACTAGACCTTCTCCCTGTGATCCATGACACACTAGACAGTTGGCTGTATAAATTGCCAAACCATCAGCAATGGATTTTTCATCAGTCAATAAAGTGACAGTATTTTCGTCTACAGCGTTGGCCATTCTAGCAAGGAATCTTGCCTTTTGTTCTTCAGCCATGTCCATCTCCATTTCATACTCCTGTTGTGAAGACCATTCATTACCAGACCAATGGTAATAGTACATATATACAACAGCCCAGACCATAGTGCCATACATGATTGCCAACCACCAAGGTGGCAACCTGTTATCAAGCTCTCTGATTCCATCATAGTTATGTCCCAGGTCGACTTTATTCTCCTCACCTACAGGTACAATGCTCCAGGCCCAATCATATAATCTTGTAAACAAAGGCTTCTTATCGAGAAGATCAGCTTTCTCCATAGCTTCAATTCCTTGCTCCTGCATTAATTTTATCCTCTGAAGTTCGAATAACTTATTTACAAGGCTAAGTAGGGTAAAAAATATCCCTAAGACTACTAGTCCTGCCAGAATGAATAGAATATTGTTGTATAAAAAATTCAGGAGGTCTCCTCCCGAAGACGAGGCAGCTGCTTCCTGTCCATAAATCATGGTTGTAGCTCCAAGAAAACCTGCTGTTATAATTGATTTCTTCATATTAGATTTATGAGTCATTTTTGTTATGTTCTGATGGTTAAATGCTGTTGTCATCTTCTAATGGCAATGACGCCATGTGATTAATATGCTCTTTATCTCTTCTGAAAACAAGGATGACGCTGATGATAAAAACTGTCATAAAAGTCAACAGGGCAAAAACTCCCATCCAATTGATGTTTCCAGCTTGCTCTAAAATATATTTAGCCATAATATTTAATTCTAAATTTTAAATTATTCACCTACAACTGAAGATGGTTTAGCATCCGTACCCAATCGTTGTAGATATGCAATCAAGGCAACTATTTCCTTATTCTCCAGCCCTTCCTGATCAATGCCATCTTTTCTTAAGCTTTCGGCTACTAATTCTGCCTGTGCTCTTAAATCATCTACGGCTATTTGTTCATATCCTGGTTCATAAGGAGTATTGAGTAATGTCCTTAAGATCTCAATCTTAGAAGCTGTGTAATCAGTATTGATGTCTCGGCTCATCAACCATGGATAAGGAGGCATGATTGATCCGGGGGACATTGATTCCGGATCCAACATGTGATTGTAGTGCCATGAATCAGGATATTTTCCACCTACTCTGTGAAGATCCGGCCCTGTACGTTTAGATCCCCATAAGAATGGTCTGTCATAAACGAATTCCCCGGACTTAGAGTAATCTCCATATCGTTCAGTTTCCGACCTAAAAGGTCTTACCATCTGAGAATGACATGAGACACATCCTTCTTTGATATATATGTCCCTTCCCTCCAGCTCAAGTGGAGTATAGGGTTTAACAGATTCAATTTTAGGTACATTACTGTCAATCATCATCATCGGGAATATCTCTACTAAACCACCTATAAGAACTAGTACAGTTGAAGCTATCAACATCTGAACTGGCTTTCTTTCAATCCATCTGTGCCAATATTCTCCTTTATGAGACACATCCTTAGGAATCGGAGCTGCCTGAACTTCAGGATTGGCATCAAGTGTTCCTTGCTTACCTGTCTTCCACAAGTTCCAAACCATCAATATAGCACCTCCCAGATACATCGTTCCTCCTAACGCTCTAAGCATATACATAGGAATAATCTGGGTAACTGTTTCTAGGAAGTTACCGTAAACCAGGTAACCATCAGGTGAAAACTGCTTCCACATCATACTTTGTGTCCACCCTGCCCAGTAAAGAGGAATGGCATAAAATAAAATTCCAAGTGTACCGATCCAAAAGTGGGCATTCGCTGCTTTCATAGAATACAGCTTGGTATTATAAATCTTAGGAATCAACCAGTATAGAATACCAAAGGTCAACATCCCATTCCATCCTAGTGTACCAATGTGTACGTGACCTACCGTCCAGTCAGTATAGTGACTAATAGCGTTGATTGACTTGATGGATAATAGCGGTCCTTCAAGTGTTGCCATACCATAGGCGGAAACAGCAACAACCATGAATTTTAAGATTGGATCATTTCTTACCCTATCCCATGCTCCTCTTAATGTTAATAATCCATTCAACATTCCACCCCAGGAAGGTGCAATTAACATCAATGAAAATGCTGTTCCCAAGGACTGTGCCCAATCTGGCAATGAAGTATACAATAAGTGGTGAGGACCAGCCCATATATAAATAAAAATTAATCCCCAAAAGTGAACAATTGAAAGCTTGTAGGAATAAACAGGTCTATTGGCAGCCTTAGGAAGGAAGTAGTACATCAATCCCAGATATGGAGTAGTAAGGAAGAATGCAACGGCATTGTGACCATACCACCATTGTACCAGGGCACTCTGTACACCTGCAAGAACAGGAATACCATCAGTCATTGATACTGGAATCTGAATGTTGTTGAATACATGCAACACAGTCACTGTTACCCAGGTGGCTATGTAGAACCAAATAGCAACATACAGGTGACTTTCTCTCCTTTTAATGATGGTCATAAACATATTAATACCGAATACGATCCATACTAAAGCAATTGCAATATCTATGGGCCATTCAAGTTCAGCATATTCCTGGCTACTTGTAATTCCCATCGGAAGTGTTATCGCTGCTGCAACAATGATTAATTGCCACCCCCAGAAATGTATCTTGGACAGAAGGTCACTGTACATTCTCGCTTTGAGCAATCTCTGTAAGGAATAATAAACTCCCATAAAAATACCATTACCCACAAATGCGAAAATCGCAGCATTGGTGTGCAACGGTCTTATTCTACCAAATGTAGTTTCAGCAAATCCGAGATTCATCTCCGGCCATACAAGCTGGAGTGCGGCTATAACACCCACCAGCATACCGACAATCCCAAAAATGGCTGTGGCGATAGCAAAATCCCTTACTATCTTATTGTCATACCTAAAAGTTTCAATATTGCTCATAGATCATTTTTAATGAGTTGATTCAATAGACTTGTTTTGTTCTTTTATTTCTTCATCGTCAAATAGAATTCTGACGGCTGGTGTGTAATCATCATCATACTGGCCGGATCTTACAGCCCAAAAGAAAGCTATCAGGAAACCTCCTGCAATAAGGATACTAAGTATTATCAGTAACAGAATAATATTCATCTTAGAACTTTTGTAAAAATTGCTGCCAAGTTATCAAGGCACCTTCGCTTGATTTATGATCTATATCACAAAAAAATATGATCATTATCAACTTTTTATTTATAAAGTAAATATGACAGAATTATATCATATTATTAGTCAAATCATGAAAAAATATTCTATTTCAATTCGTTGCACCAATAGTTGTCATCCGGATTGAATTTTGCCTTGAGTATTGTAAAATATTCAGAATGTTTTAACTTAGCTACCATCAATCAAAAATTGCCTTTTAATGACTAAGTCAAGAAGAAAAAGAAGAATAGAGGCCAAGAATAGAAAGCAAGAGAAAAAATTCTTCCAGATTACCATTATTGTTACACTGGTATTGATATTATTGCTTTACCTCGTATACCGTGGATAATCTAATTGTGCCCTTATTATGAAATTAAACCTGGACGTGAAAGTTGCAAGTTCTCAGGAGTGGATTGATGCCGTAATGGCAGACTTTAATGCATTCCTTCAAGATCACGCTGACTGTGAAAGAAAAGCCTCTGCAATGGCCATGAGCTTCGTCGCTAAGTATCCTGATCGGAAAGAAATCATCCCCGATCTAATTGCGACAGGTATTGAAGAACTTGAACACTTTCAAAGTGTTTATGAATTAATGGCGGCAAGAGGGATACCACTTTCCCATTCTATAGGTGAAGATCCATATGTTAAGGCTCTTATTAAATTATGTCACTCTGGTAGAAATGAACGATTTCTTGATCGGCTTTTAATTGCTTCCGTAGTTGAAACCCGGGGAGCTGAAAGGTTCAGAATGGTATCAGAAGCCCAGGAAGATCCTGAAATGCATAGATTTTATAAAATCCTGTGGGCCAGCGAAGCAAAACATGGCCATCTTTTTGTAAAACTTGCACTTAATTATTTCCCGGAAGATCAGGTGTATTCCAGACTAGAGTGGTGGATCGAAAGAGAATCTGAAATCATCCAACAATTAGAAATCAGATCAGCATTACATTAATTGTATTAAGATTTGAGAAATGAGTATTAAGTATTAAGTATTAAGTATTAAATTGTGTATGCCTAAAATAGCTTGACCGATATTTACTACTTAAGATATCTCATTGCAGAGATGATATTTTGATTTAGAGTATTGGTTTGACACTAAAGAAGGTGGTTCGATACCTCCTTCTTTAGTAATCATTGCGTCGATTGACTTTTTCATCGTCGCATTGGTTTGACTCAATGAAGTTAAATATATTTTTTCATATTGAACTGGTGTCATTCTATTCAACTTTGTGTGAGGTTTATCAGTGTTATATAGTTTTACTACTCGGTCAAGCTTTTGGTTGAGTTGGGTAAATGATTTGATCCCATAATGGTATAGATATTTGTTTTTAATAACTCCATTGAGGCTTTCAGCCATAGCATTCTCATAACATGATTCTCCCATGCTGTTAATAATACCAATTGACTTAGTCAGTTTTTTAAATTCCTTATCATAGTATTGACCTCCTCCATCTGAATGAAAGATAAGTCCATTGATATTGGATCTTTTTCTTTTGCGAATAGCTTTTTTAAATGCTGGTAGTGTAGTGTCTTCTGTTCTTAAGCTTTTGGAACAATGATGTCCAACAATCACTTTGGAAAAAGCATCCTGGATCAGTGTGATATAGTAAAACCTTCCATTGATTTCATAATAGGTAATATCGCTTTGCCATAACTGATTGATTCGATTGACCTTTAAGTCTTGAATTAAGTTATCAAATCTTGTAACGCCCTTACTATCAGTAGTTTTACGATAGTTCTTCTTCTTTTTGAGTTGTAGATTTTCACTCTTACATAGGTGTTCAAATCGATCTCTGCCCATTCCTTTTGGATTGATCTTAAAGTACATTTGCCTCACTCCCATAGTCGGGTGATTAGATCTGATCTTGTACACTAAGTTTAATACTTGATACTCTGATTCTTTTCTCTTCATGTAACGGTTGAGCATATCATGAACTGCCTGTTTGCTAATGCCAACAGTTCGATACAATAAGTTTAAACTACCTTTCACTTCTTCTCTGTTGTACCAGAAGTAGATGATGGTTTGTCTGAAAATTTTTTTTTGATGTCAACCTTGTAAAATTCTTCCGCCAACTCAATCATCTTTTTGTTGAAGTCAATCTGAAGTTGCTTTTGACCTACAACCCGTTCAAGTTCTGCAACCCGTTTTCTCAGCTCTAATAATTTCTTAGTGTCGCTTTCTGATTCCACAATAATACGTTTAGGCTTATTTTTAATTCGATTCCCATACTTATCTAGCCATCTCTTAATAGAAGTATAAGATACTTCATATTCTTTAATAATCTCTCTGGCTGTGGTAATACCACTCTCCAGCTCAACTACTTTCTCTTGTCTGAATGATTCTGAAAATCGACGCACACGACGTTGTGACTCACTCATCTTGAATTGATTCCTTCTTGCCATTTTTAATATTTTTAGGTTATTAAAAACGGGCAAGCCATTTCAGGCAATATCAAATGCTTTATACAATCTTTGAAATCTTTCCAGGAATTCATTGATATCTTTCTTATTAATACACATTGGAGGCTTCATCTTAATGACATTATGATCAGGACCATCAGTACTCAATAGGATATTTTGATGCCTCATTTCCTGAACCAATCTCTCAGCCAGTTGATCATCAGGCCGATCCTCCTTTAAGAATTCAACCCCCAAAAACAATCCTTCGCCTCTAATGTCAACATTTACTTTATTCAGAATATCTCCAAGCGATGCTTTGGTATAATGACCTAAATTACGAGCATGCTCCTGCAGCCCTTCATCCTTGACTATACTTAAAACCTCTAATCCAATGGCACAACTCACCGGGTTCCCTCCATAAGTGCTGAAAAACTCCATTCCATTGTTGAATTGTTCAGCAACTTCCCTGGTGCACACAACTGCTCCAAGTGGATGTCCATTACCCATAGGTTTTCCTAGTGTGACTATATCCGGCAACACACCTTGTAACTGAAAGGCCCAAAATTGAGTCCCTACTCTTCCAAATCCTGTCTGTACTTCATCTGCAATACAAAATCCTCCTGCCTGTCGTGTCTTATCATAAAGATATGACAGGTAACCAGTTGGTAAAACCAACTGCCCCCCACAGCTCAAGATGGATTCGTGAATGAATGCTGCCGGCGCATTACCTTTAAGACTTAAGTCATTAAGGATACCGTTAATATATTTGGCGTAAGCCGACCCTGTCTCATCCAATGATCCACGATGCTTTCCTCTAAATGAATCAGGCAGTGGTAGCAGTGATGTCGTGGATGGTTTTCCTTTCCCCCCTTTACCGTCAAACTTGTAAGAACTTACATCAATACAAGCTTGAGTATTGCCATGATATCCACCTTCAATAGCTATGACATGTTGTTGCCCTGTAATCGTCCTACACATCCTCAGTGCCAGCTCATTGGCTTCACTTCCGGAATTAACCAGGTAGACAACTTCCAAAGGATCAGGAAATTCTTTAAGCAATGCATCTGCATATTCCAAAATTAATGGGTGCAGATATCTTGAATTGGTATTTAAAATACTTGCCTGAGATCTTAATGACTCAACGATTCGGGGATGTTGATGCCCTACATGAGGTACATTATTAACCATATCAAGAAACTTCTGTCCCTTATAATCGTACAGATATTGCTTGTAACCCCGCACGATGTACAATGGATCGACATAAGAGACTGAAAGTGATGGCCCCAGAACTTTCTGCCTTCTTTTGCTCAGATCAGTAATTTCATTTTCATTGAATACTGGATAAGGCTCCACATCAATTAGAAAACCCGGACACGGGCAAAGCTCTTCCCAAAGCTTCATTTCTGATGGTCTTGCCACCCCGTGGAAATTGCTTTTATTATCAAGTAAGTCCGTTATGATCTGAAAATGCAGATGTGGAGCCCAGGAACCATTTTCATGCTTGTGTCCTACCCTTCCGACAATTGAATCCTTTGTAATTTTATCACCCGGTTTCAGGGAATCCAGACTATCTCTAGTAAGATGTCCATACAAGGTGTAGAATGGTATACCACTATTGGTTTTGTGTATAAGGATAATGGTGGGTCCATAATCCTTGTAATATTGATTGTCTTGTACAAGAAACACCTTCCCATCCAGAGGAGATCTCACCTCCGTATCAGCAGGAACCCAATAATCCTCTCCCAGATGAATGCTTCTATATTCTGGCCCGGTCGGCCCCTCTACTTTGTATGCCTCTGTTATATAAAATGGCCTGCTTTCAAGGTATCCTCCATATACCATATTGACTTTAGTGGTATTCATATACCTATAAAGCATGGCCTGCATGCTATCAGGGTCATTGTACTCATCAGGAAGATGTAATAGATCAGAACCAATACTTAGGTTGATATGGGCAGGAATAAAGTCCTCTTTATAAACCAGGAAGTTGTTTATTGAAACACGATTCTCCTTAATATACTCCGTAACTTCCTGATAATGATCGAGTGAATTATATCCACATGCTTTCCTTAATTTGGCATTTGCAAATGATTCAGGAATATTTCTCCATTTATGAATCAAACCCCACGCTGATCTGGCTGTAATTTGATGGTATTCACTATCTGGATTAGTGATTGAAGCTTGCGAGCTTTTGGTAACACTTATCGCCAGTCTGATGCCCACCAACCTGTAAATCAAATCAATTTCTTCCATCAGCAGTGGAAAGATGTTATGATAACCATGAAGGATCCAGGAGGCTGCTGACAGTGGATCCTCCACTTCCATTACACCGTATGCTATAGCTATTGCAACATCGTTAACAATTGAAGTATATATAGCATCTCCATAATCAATTACAGAAGAAACCCTCTCCCCCTGAACCAATACATTGTTCTCATTTCCATCATTGTGTACAATCCCTTTTCTGCAAGCCAGCAATGATGTTATGCTTTCATTGTATTTATCCAGAAAATATGAAACTGTTATATGGTTGTCTTCTTTATGTATGTTAATTGCATCACCAAGCCAGGATGCCTGATTCAGGTCCCACTCAAATGATCTATGAGCTAACGGATGGTCAAAAGATTGAAGTGCATCGGTTATACTTGCCATATACTCACCCAGGGAGTGGAAATGAGACTTTTTCTTGATAGAGATTTGAGCCCAATAATTGCCATACATCCAGCTAAGAACCCTAATAATTCTAGGTTTCCCTCCTAACGACTTAGTTATATAATCAGATCCTGAAGTGGTGAGTTTAATCTCAGGGCTTCTGATATCTTCATAAAGTGCAAGATGGTTAAGAAGACTGTGTTGAAACTTTATGTAATCATTAGATTTTTTATCCGCACTTACCTTCAGAATGTAGGTATTTCCTGTCTGATCGTCAATCCGATAATTATAATCAACATCACCTCCAAGGCGTGTTAATTTTCCTTGAAGATTGTAGTCATTTTTTAATACTTCTTGAAGTGCTTCTTCAGACCATGGAGTTTTCATCCATTAAATATAATCACCAATATTAATTAGCAAAATCATTTATCACCTGGCTTAACCCGATTTTTATGCCATGGTCTAAAATTCCATTCCCCTGGACACTCCACGCGTAATCCAGTCTCAAAAATGATAATGGACCAATCCCTATGTTTTCTATACCCAATGAAAATTCGTGGTAAGGCTTTGCATCTGTATATAAAGCACCGTATCCAAGCACCAGTTTTAATGAGGTATTCCTTAACAAAGGAAGTCGATCCATGATGTATCCATCAAAGTGATATTCCATAAAAAATGTGGAATAATCCCGTGTTGTACTTGGTATATACAGATTCATTAATTTAAACTGGCTGAGATATCGTTCATAAAATGCCAACCTGAATGGTTGTGAAGCAAAGTGAAAATAATCTACAAAAAACACCTTATGATCATTTAGAAACGTCCCTCCTTCTAATTGGAATCCGAAGTATCCTTTTTCACCTAAGTCCACTCTTGACTTGGCAATTCTGAATCTCAACTTGTCAAAGTCAGAGTCAGCATCCAACAATCCCAGGCCCTTATCATAAAAGACATAAAAATCAGGCCATTCAGATGGAATTCTTAATTTAAAATTGGTGTAACTGAAGTACTTTTGTCCAGGCCTCCACCTTAAAGTTAATGATACTCTGGTGGCTTTATTATCTGAAATAAGACCTTCATCAATTCCATTAAACGGAAGGTTTTCTTCATAAGTATCGTCCTTATTAAATATACTGAAGTCGCTGTTATTAAAAACTCGTTTTCTACTCTCATAATGAAATCCAATCCAGGCATACAATCCATTGAAAACTTCTTGTTGGTACTGAAGAGTTAAGTAGTCCTTTCTATACAATTTCAATAGATTCTCCTTTCTTACCAGGCTTCTCCATGTATTCAGGCCAGTTGAAACGGGATCCCTATTATCAAATTGATCAAGTACTCTTCCTCCATTTAAGGTGAGAAAAGAAAATCGCTTTCTGCTGAAACGGTAATTAGAGCGTACCTCATATTTCAATTGCTTGTCCGAAAATCCATACCTTATTGAAGGAGCAATAAACAAGCGATTGTCATCCTCATCAGCATACTTGCGATAGGTCCCGGAAATTCCAGTCGAAAATCCTTCTACCGTATTAAAGGAAACACTTGTCAAAGGTGATTTGACTCGATAATATTGATCCTTGTATGTATTATTATGGCTGTATCCGAAGAATAAACTTCCTAGCCCAAGCTTATTATTTCTTTGATCTAATGAATCGAGATATTCCTTTGATTCCCTCAATATCTCTAGAGAGTCTTTTTTAATGTAATCCTTTTCTTCCTCAATCGTTAAAGGAATCGGCCTTATTGAATCCCAGTAATTCGTAGGTCGATCCAATGCATCTTCTTCCATGGCAAAGATCTCATTGTCGATTTCATATGGTCCTTCATTTAGTATGACCTCATTAAAGACATAACTGAATCCACCACCAAAACGAAAAGAGAAAAAACCAGATTCAAAATCAATGATCTGATTATTTAGATACCACAACTGTTTATGATCATCATATCGCATCACTTGACGGATCCTGATAAAATCAAAAAATCTGTTCTTTATGGCTTTTCCACTGAAAGATAGGTCAAGGCTGTGGATGACCCATGCTCCATCTACGATGAACAGCAGTCCATTAAACAAAGGATAATTTTCATGTATTGGCTCCACTTCAATCTGATTAATCAACCTCCCTTGTTGGTCCATAAATGTTCCCAATAATTTAAATCTATAATTATTGAGTGCGTTATCATTCAGCGGTGTATTCAGACTTCTGTCAAAGCGGATGTTTTCATAATAGAAATTGAAATTTGCCATTGAAAACTGGTTAAAGCTAAATCCACTATCATCACCTGCGACAATACTGGAATTCATAACTTCCTTAAATTCATCAGGGTAGTTAAAATATATGGTAGATTTTGACTCACTCAGATAAACTATTCCCTGACCGGTTGTATCCAGCAATCCTTCCATGTTCCCTACCTCCTGTCCCATAAATTTTTCGGGGGCTTCAAGTACTTTTATTTGTCCTTTTATATAAACATCTCCCTGGAAGCTCTGAATGGCTTTCAATTGTCGTTCCCGATTGGCAATGACCTTCCTCATGATACCATAGGCAGGATCTTCAGCATCCGCAGCAATTACGATTTCATCTATGTTGATGGCTTGCTTGGATAAAGAAACATCAATATTTATATCCTGTCCTGCATATGTGGTATCCACATACACAGTTCTATATCCTATGTATTGAAAGATTAAGGTAACTTTTCCTTGAGGTACAGATATTTCGTACAGACCTTCATTATTGGCCACTGTGCCTCTGGATGTCCCTTCAATAGCCACTGTAGCAAATGGAAGAACATTCCCTTCATCATCCGTCACAAGTCCGGATACCTGCCCAATGGAAGGAAGAAAAAAAAATGGAATCAATAATAAAGTAAAAAGTATTTCCTTAAACATACGGTATTTAAGATGTTAAGCCTAAATTCATTTTCTTGTCATCAGAGGGACATCACGTACGACCATCCTCACAGTATCTTTTAGTCTTTCTTCCAACAATATGACCTTCCCTTTCTTCATTGACTTCAACACATCCAAAGTATAATGTCTAATGGTTATTAATTCAAGATTATTATCTATAATGACTTTAAATTCAGATGAAAGTCCTTCCAACAATGATTTAATCTTCCTATCATCATGATTTATAGAAATGGTGAAAGATATTGCTGTGTTTCTCATCATGTTCACTTTAATCCTGTGTTTTGCCAACAAATCAAATAGCATAGACAAATGGTATTCCGCCACAAATGAGAAATCATTGGTTGAAATATGAAGTAGACATTGGTTGGGTTCTATGACAATTACAGGAGGGTAAGAAATACCAGTATCATCAGCGATCAATGTTCCGGAACTCAATGGATCGTTAAAAGGCCTCACATACATAGGGATGCTTTTATTTTGCAGAGGTTTAATCGTCTTTGGGTGAATCACTTTAGCACCATAATAAGTCATCTCGACTGCTTCTTTATAAGATAGTCTTTCAATATGGGTAACATTATTAAATTGTGCAGGATCAGCAGATAGCACTCCAGGCACATCCTTCCATATATGCATACTATGTGCATCAAGGCAATAACTTAGGATTCCGGCAGAATAATCCGATCCTTCTCTTCCAAGGGTTGTTGTATTATTTTCTTGTGTAGAGCCAATAAATCCTTGAGTTACAACCACATCATTTTCTTCCAGTATTGATGGAATGACTGCTTTTACCTTTTCAGCTGTGATATCCCAATTCACTTTTGCCTCGCGGTAAGCTTCATCAGTAATGAGAATATCTCTTATGTCCAGCCATGTAGATTTTACTCCAATGGAGTTAAAATAAGAATTGAGAATGTGTGAAGAAACCAATTCCCCAATACTTACGATCTGGTCATATAAATAATCATACCCGTCATGCACTTCATCATCCAGGATCCATTCAATCTCCACAAATAAATCATTGATCAATGCAAGTACATCGGATGGATCCTCAAACAATTCAGCTGCGATAGCAAAATGGTCCCTTTTTATAGACTCCAATATACTTCTTACCTCTTCATCCTGATTTATATAACTACTCACCACTTTTTCAAGAGCATTAGTTGTTTTACCCATGGCGGAGACAATGAGTGTAATTTTATTACTCCCTTCTCCAGACATGATCTTTCCGACATTCTTGATTTGCTCTGCGTCTCTGACTGAAGCACCTCCGAATTTAAAAACTTTGATTTCCATACTTGATTTCCTTGATCCCTAATATTTTAAAACCAACGGCAAATGTAGGTGTTACATATGAAGAATCAGAGGTTTTTCATACTTTTGGAGTACTAAATAGTGCTTCACATGGCTGCAGATTTAACCAGTGCCTTTATTATATTGTTGATAGGAATGATTACAGTATTTGTGATCCTGGCATTGGTTACATGGTGCGGACGAGCTTTAATTTTTTTCGTAAACAAGTTGCATGACAGGGAAAAACTTAAAGATTCGAAAAATCAGGTACCTAAAAAAATTGTAGCAGTTGCAGCTGCTGTCATCCATGAAATCACCAATGGCAAAGGCCAAATTAAAGTGATTAAAAGGAAGTAAACCAAACACTAAAATTCTAATACATTGATAAGAAAAGAAATTAAACTGGCACTTGTCTATCGTGACATGTGGCAATCAGCAGGAAAATATGTACCCAGGGTAGATCAATTGACAAAAGTAGCTCCTGCTATTGTCGAGATAGGGTGCTTTTCAAGAGTGGAAACGAATGGCGGAGGATTTGAACAGGTAAATCTCCTTTTTGGTGAAAACCCAAATAAATCTGTGCGACAATGGACCCAAGCCTTCAATGATGCAGGCATCCAGACTCAAATGCTGGAGAGGGGATTGAATGGCATTAGAATGAGTCCGGTCCCAAAAGATGTCCGTAAATTAATGTTTCATGTTAAAAAAAGACAGGGAACAGACATCGCAAGATCATTTGATGGATTAAACAACCCTCAGAATCTTGCACTATCATTTCAATACGCCAAAGAAGGCGGAATGATTGCACAAGGAGCACTGAGTCTCACATTTTCTCCTTTACATACTGTTGAATATTACATCGAGCTTGCAGACAAATTTATCGAGCTAGGAGCTGAAGAGATTTGTATTAAAGATATGGCAGGTGTAGGTCGTCCTGTGAGCATCGGTAAGATCATTCATGGAATAAGGAAACGACATCCGGAAATATTGATACAATATCATGGACACTCTACACCTGGTTTTTCAGTTGCTTCCTCTCTTGAAGCCGCCAGAAATGGAGCAAACATCGTAGATGTGGGAATGGAACCACTATCCTACGGTACAGGTCATGCAGATCTTCTTACCATTCATGCTATGTTGAAAGATGCAGGCTTCGCGATGCCTGATATCAATATGGAGGCCTATATGGAGACCAGGCGTCTTACACAGGAGTTTATAGATGATTTCCTGGGCTATTATATCAATCAACGCAATCGCTCCATGAACCCTCTACTGATTGGTCCCGGACTGCCAGGTGGTATGATGGGTAGCCTCATGGCTGACCTTGAAAAGAATTTAGCTTCATTAAATAAATGGCTGACAAAACGTGAAAAACCGACCATAACACAGGATCAGTTATTATTAAAACTCTTTAACGAAGTTGAATACATCTGGCCCAAACTAGGATATCCACCGCTGGTAACTCCATTCTCTCAGTATGTTAAAAATACGGCATTGATGAATGTCATCCAGATGGAAAAAGATAGGGAAAGATGGTCCATGCTTGACGAAAATACCTGGGGAATGATCCTTGGAAAATCCGGGCAGTTGCTTGGAGAAATTGCACCAGAGATAAAAAAAATTGCTGATCAACAAGGAAGAAAGTGGTTCACCGGAGATCCTCAGGAATTATTCCCGGACCAATTAGATAGTTTCAAAACTAAAATGTCAGAAAAAGGTTGGGAAACTGGTGAAGATGATGAAGATTTAATGGAGTATGCCATGCATCCTGCTCAGTACGAGGCATATAAATCAGGAAAAGCAAAAGAGGATTTTCTCAAAGACCTGGAATCAAGAAAATCCAAAAAGAATCAAGTTCCTACATCTACCGCTGCTCCAGCATCCCCAATTGTACAACATGAGAGGCCAAAGGAAATTGATATTGAAGTAAATGGAGAAGTCTTTAATGTAAAGATCTCTTACCCCAATGGAAAAGTAGTAGATCATAAAAAGATCAAGGACAAACCTAAAATGGAAGAGCCTCCTATCCCTACTCCTGAAAATGGAAGGTACGATTACATCAGTGCACCACTGGAAGGTAAGTTTTACCTTACAAAAGAGGCTTCTGAACAACCGATTAAGATTGGCGATAAAGTGAAAGAAGGTGATACAGTGGCTTATATTGAAGCAATGAAGGTCATCAATGCCATCACTGCTGATAAATCAGGAACCGTTGTTGAGATCCTGAAAACTCACGGCTCTGACATCGAAGAAGATGACCACATCATTAAGTTATCCTAGGCATGAACGTACTCGAAAAGTTATTTGATATGACTGCACTGGGTGAGATCGGACAGTCTCCCCTTTCGCTGGTCATGCTGGTTATTGGATTCGTTTTGCTATACCTGGGAATCAAGAAAAAGTTTGAACCTCTATTGTTGATCCCGATAGCATTCGGTGTTATACTTGCCAACTTTCCATCAGGAAATATGGGAGTCATTCCTGCCGATGAAATAAATGCAATCAGCGACTTGACAATCTTCCAAATTGCCAAAGAATATGGCATCATGAACATGCT
The DNA here is from genome assembly GCA_013002995.1 of Saprospiraceae bacterium. Lineage (GTDB taxonomy): Bacteria > Bacteroidota > Bacteroidia > Chitinophagales > Saprospiraceae > JABDLO01. Next base: position 24,378 of record JABDLO010000076.1, read on the forward strand.
CTATTACACGTTGATAAAGACAGGGCTATTACCGCCCTTGATTTTCATGGGAGTTGGTGCCATGACAGATTTCGGCCCTATGTTGCGTAATCTTAGATTGGCTTTCTTTGGAGCTGCTGCTCAAATAGGAATTTTTACAGTGCTTATTTCATCAGTCATATCCGGTTTTACCATTGAAGAGGCTGGGGCAATGGGGATCATAGGAGGAGCAGATGGACCGACAGCCATTTACACCGCTATTATCCTGGCTCCTCATTTATTGGGACCCATTGCAATTGCAGCTTATTCCTATATGGCCCTGGTTCCTGTAATCATCCCACTGGTGGTTAAATACACCATGAACCCCAAGGAGCTCAGTATCAATATGAAGGATCAGGATAAGCAATATCCATCCAATGTCGTTATAAGAGATATTAAAACTGTAAAGATCTTATTCCCAATTGTCTTATGTACAATTGTCGCATTACTAGTTCCTTCAAGTGTTCCACTGGTTGGCTTACTGCTATTTGGTAACTTGATTAAAGAGATAGGCAGTGATACCAATAGGCTCTTTAAGGCTGCATCAGAAACAATCATGAATACGGCGACCATTTTTTTAGGACTCTGTGTGGGTGCTACAATGACTGCTGCTACTTTTCTGAATGCTCAGACTTTGTTGATAATTGCTGGTGGATTTGTTGCTTTCGTAATCAGTGTTGCCGGAGGAATTTTTGCAGTGAAAATCTTCAATCTATTTGCTAAGAAAAAAATAAATCCTTTGATTGGTGCAACAGGATTAAGTGCAGTACCCATGGCTTCAAGAGTAGCCAATGAAATTGCCTTAAAGCATGATCCTAAGAATCACATCCTTCAATACTGTATGTCTAGTAATATATCAGGAGTGATAGGAAGTGCAGTTGCTGCAGGTGTATTGATTTCTTTTCTCTCCTAATTAACGTCAATAATTTAGATTCATCCTTACTGTATTTTTTCAGTCAGTATTCCCATACAGGTTAAAGCACCCAAACGTAGATTTCCGACTCTGATGTTTTCATTAGGGCTGTGTTGATTGTTGTCCATATTGACCATGGGTACGATAACAGCCGGAATATCCAATTCTTTTATCATAGGAGTAACAGGAATGGTACCTCCCATCGTACGGATTCTAATTGGTTTTTTTCCGTGCACCTTCTCCAGAGCCTTTGACAACCACTGTCCCATTTCAGAATCAATATCTGTCCTGAAGGCATTGGTACCGTGTCTTCCCATAAATCTGGCCAATCTAGGAATGGTCAATCTTTCTTCTTCAGTAGGCTCCCGATCCAATACTGTGAATCCTTGCTCCTCAATATGCTTTCGTACCAGGTCCAACATTTTATGACCGTCCGTTTCCATCACAAGCCTGATGCCCAATTGAACAATAGTGCGATCCGGAACAATGGTTCTCGTCTGTTTTCCGATCCATCCTGAGGCCATGCCTCTTATGTTTAAAGATGGATATTGCAATGATTCCTGGTAAGAATTACCTACAGCATCAGGTTGTGCAATACCGATCAATTTATTGATCATTGCCTGATCATCAGGTACATCATTTAGGATCTTTTTCACTTCAGGGGTCATAATTAAATCATCATAAAATCCTTTGATCAAGACTTTTCCATTAAGGTCCTTCATAGATGCCAATAGGTTACTGGCTAAAAATCCGGGATTAGGGGCGTAATTCCCGTAGTGACCTGAATGCTGGGAAGTTCTGGGACCATAGACCGTTAATATAGCAGATGCTATTCCCCTACAACCAAAAGTAAGTGTGGGATCATTGGTAGGATGAGCAGGACCATCCATAATAATGAGTTTATCAGCGTCATAGTATGATCGATATTTATCAAGAGAATATAAAAGACCAGCCGATCCTCGCTCCTCTTCCCCATCCATTACTATTTTAATATTATAAGCCGGATCTAAGTCGTGTTGTTTCATTAAGTCCGTGGCATATAACATCATCATTATTGGAGCTTTGTCATCGGCTGCAGCCCTGGCATATAT
>JABDLO010000088.1 GCA_013002995.1 Saprospiraceae bacterium
AGGAAACTCTGAGATCGGTAACTTCCCTTCTAGGTTCCTATTTGGAGGTGTATCCTATAACCAACGTCCGGGTATTGCGCCTACTCAACCTGGTAATAATAACCTGACTTGGGAAACATCTAGACAATTTGATTTGGGTCTTGAGTTTGGAATAGCAGGTAATGTTATCAAGGGTGAGATAGATTACTATACTAAGAATACGGACGGTCTATTATTCTCCGTACCCCTACCTGGTAGTTCTGGTGCAGGAAGTATCAATCAGAATATCGGTGTTTTAGAGAGTCACGGTATAGAATTGATATTGAATTCAACCAATGTAAGCGGGCAAGATTTTAATTGGTCTACTAGCTTTAACATGGCCACTAACATTAACGAAATAGCAGAGCTACCTAATGACAATTCTGACATTATAAGCGGAAGGAATATCAATAGAACAGGTAATCCTGTTAGTTCTTTCTATATGCCTGAATATGCCGGTGTAGACCCTGCAAATGGAGACGCTTTGTACTTTGTCAATGGTGAGAATACAGGTGATCAAACAACTAATGATATTGGAGAAGCCAATAGAATTATTGCGGGTAATCCGTTCCCTGAGTTTACAGCAGGAATAACGAACGATATTAGTTATAAAGGAATCAATCTTAGTTTCACCTTTATGGGAGAATGGGGTGCTAGTATCTACAATGCCGGTGGTCGATTCCAGTCTGCTAATGCTGATTGGTTCGATAATCAAACAAAAGATCAGTTAACCAGATGGCAAAATCCTGGTGATATCACTCGCGTACCGGAGGCAAGAATTGGATGGGGTAATGGAACAGGTCACTCCACAAGATGGCTGGAGAAAGCAGACTTTATTCGTTTGAGAAATGTTACGCTCAGCTACAATTTACCTCAAGACGTACTTAAGCCAATAGGTTTTGCAAGCGCTAGAGTCTACCTCACAGGTTTAAATTTGCTGACTATTACGGATTATATGGGTTATGATCCTGAATCTAGATCTGACTCAGGTGGTGGTGCAGGAGCAAATAATGGACAAGCTTTTTATTCTGCTCCAGCTCCTCGAACTATTTCAGTTGGTATCAATGTTAACTTCTAAATCCAATACAAAAGATGAAATACTTAAAAATATATTCCCTCGCACTTTTGGCACTATTTGCCATATCATGCGAAGACAAATTAGAAATCGAGCCACGTCAATCCATCTCCGGTGACTTCGCAGTAACATCAGAGGACAACTTGGAAAACATCCTCATAGGTACCTATGATGAAGCTGGGCAAGATGAATCTTATGGCGGCCAATTACAAATGATAGCCGACCTGCTTGGAGCAGGAGATATCATTGATTGGGGTGGTACTTTTCTAGACCCACGTCAAATTAAAAACAAACAAATTCTGACCGATAATGGCTTTGTTGCTGGTTATTGGAATAATGCTTATGAAACAATAAATCAGGCTAATCTTATTATCAATAATATAGATATTGTAACAAGTGATCCTGCGAAAAAAGATCGAATTGAGGGAGAAGCTAAGTTTTTAAGAGCTTTGACTTATTTCGATCTCATCCGTCATTTTGGATCTGGAGCTACAGGGGTACCCATGCGTACAGAAGGAATCTTGGACTATTCTGGTGATCTTGGAATCGGTAGAGGAACTACCGCCGAAGCGAATGCCCTAATTCTTGCTGATCTTCAAGATGCCGTTAGCAAACTACCGGAGACTAATAGCTTCTTTGCGGACAAATATTCTGCTCAAGCGTTGTTGGCAAGGTACTATTTGCAGCAAGGAGATTTTGCAGGCGCAAGAGATGCGGCGCATGATGTCATTATGAATAGCGGACATGCGCTGATGGGCTCGTTCCCTGCGGCATTCAATCATGATTCTGATGAAGCGGAGGATGTCTTTGCCTTTCAGGTAACTTCTCAAACAGGTGACAACGACCTCATCAATCATTATGCCTCTGAAGGCAATGGCGGTAGAGGTGGTGATATTTCAATTAATACCACATACCAAGCCTTGTTTGATGACCTCAATGACGTTCGTGCCAGTTTTAATTATATCAGCCCTCAAACAGGTGAACCACTTACATCAAAGTACACTAATCAGTTTGGGAATATTATTCTGATAAGACTAGCAGAAATGCACCTAATCAGAGCTGAAGCTAATTTTGAGTTAGGTACTTCGGTAGGAATGGATCCGTTAACTGAACTCAACGCAGTCAGAGCACGATCTACTTCTGTCGCATTAGTCGGACCCGTTACGAAAGATATGATCTTAAGAGAGCGCGTGTTGGAGCTTGCCTTTGAAGGTCTTTCAATACATGATGTTGTCAGAACTCAAGGAAGTGTAGACGGATTCGCATGGAATGCTCAAGAATTAACCTTGCCCATTCCTCAATCAGAGATTGATACGAATCCTATGGCTGAACAAAACCCAGGTTATAATTAATATATCATAGCCTGTTTAATATTATCTCCAAGAGGCCGTATCGATTATTTGATGCGGCCTCTTTTATTTTTATACATCGAAATAACTTAGCTCAACAATGAAGATAAAACTTGCCTTGTTCTACTTTATTTTCGGTTGCAGCTCATTATTTGCGCAGCTTTTTGAAGATGAAACAGCAGCTCTTGGAATCGATCATATTAATTATGATCCGAATCTTATGGGTGGCGGTGTGGCCGTTCTTGATTTTAATAATGATGGTTGGGAAGATCTTTATTTCGTTGGCGGTCAGTACTCGGATCATCTTTATTTAAATATTGATGGCGAACGCTTTGAAGATATCTCCGTTCCTACAGGTCTAGATGCCATTGCAGATAGATATACGAGCGGAGTAGTTACGGGAGATATCGATGGGGATGGATATACAGATATTATCGTGACTACATGGCAAGATGATCATACCATATTATTGAAGAATATCAATGGTGTATCCGTTGAGGACCGGTCTGCAGAAGCTGGTCTTTTAGCTAAATCCTGGAGTACGATGGCAACACTAGCTGATACCGACTTGGACGGAGATTTAGATTTGTACGTAGGTAACTACTTAACTTTTGATGGAGATCCTTTCTTTCAAAATATTCTGGAACCACTGCCTAATTTCTACTACACCAATAATGGAGATGGAACGTTTGTTCTCTCTCCTATGAATATAATTGGTGGGGTAAATGGATGCACCCTAGTTTCCAGTTTTACAGATGTAGATTTTGATGGTGACCCTGACCTATTTGTATTAAATGATTTTGGTCAGCGATTTACGCCAAATGAACTTTACATCAATGAAAATGGCATTTTCACTGAAAATTCGGAAGCCTATGGAACCCGATCCGCCATCAACAGTATGGGTATAGCTGTAGGCGATACAGAAGAATTGGGAGAGATGAATTACTACATTTCTAATATTGGAACCAATATATTTTATGTTCCTAATTCGGATTCTACCTTTATCGACTTGGCTGTAGAAAAAAACATTGACGATGGTGGGGGCATTAGTTGGGGCACTTTCTTTACGGATATAAACAATGATAGCTATCTGGATCTCTATGTCGCGAAAGGAACGCTTTCAGAAGCCGATTTTCCTTTGAACAATAGATTGTATTTATTTCAATCTAATACGAATAAATATATCGAAGTCGCTTTAGAGTTAAGTCTTGCAGATCCGAATAAAGGTCGGGGTGCAGTATTTGCCGATTTAGACAATGATGGGATCCAAGATATTATACTCAATAATATTAAAATATTAGAGTCCAATTCTGGTGAATCGAAAGTCTATTACGGTGACAAATTAATTACCAATAATTACTTCAAAATAAAATTACAAGGCACTTCCTCTAATACTAATGCCTATGGGGCCAGGCTTGAATTGCATGCCGATCAAAGAAAGTTTATTCGAGAAATACACGGAGGAAGTAGTTATTTATCGAATAATAGCAGTGTCGCTCATTTTGGATTAAGTAATATAGAGGTTATAGATAGTTTGGTAATTCACTGGCCCGGGAAGTCAGCCAATACCTTGTATAATCTGAATGTCAATACATACTATAATTTAAAACAAGGAGAAGAGCCTTCCATTATTATTTCACATCTCAATACTTCCAGAAATAACATTACACCCTCTAATGATGATCTGATAATTGAACTATCCCCGAATCCATCAAAGAATTATTTAAACTGGACTATATCTCGTAATACTCAATTCAATATTTCGAGTATTGTTATTTATGATACTAATGGAAGACCTGTGAAACAGCTGGAAGATGATTCTTTTTCAACTAATTCAGGTCGTATCTCCATTAGCCAACTACCCTCTGGAATTTATCACTTTACTATTGCAGGACAATTTCCTCCAATAACGAAGACATTTACAGTTCTGAAATAGGATGATCAATAAAAGGGAATCTGTCTCCTTATGGAAATCGATCTATTGTGTTCTTATATTTGCCCCTAGTTGACTTAATATAGTATACAAACCAAAATAAACTCGATTCACATAGATAGCGTGTCGCGATCCACGAGCGCCGCCTATTTTTCTAAGTTCATTATTCTTAGCGAGACCAAGCATCATAGTATTAATCTCATCGAAAAAAGCCTGATTTCCAAAATCAAAAGATTCCGATAAAAACGGTTTAC
>JABDLO010000091.1 GCA_013002995.1 Saprospiraceae bacterium
TGCCTGTCCAGTGACCCTTCAAATTTTGAAATATGTTCCTTTATTTCAACAGTCATATCACACACTTCCTGAAATTCCCCCTTGATGAAGTGGTTATTTATTTTTGCATTATGTCCGTATATAAAATAGATCATCCTGGTAGTATCATTCCATTCTTTCTGATGTGACTCATAGAATTGATTTAATTTCCTAAAGTACTTTCTGAATCCATCTTTATGATCCATATAAAAAAGAATGGTCAGAAGATAATGCAACCCTCTAAGATACAGGTCGGGATCCTTCCCCTTCATAATAGGGTGATCTTCAAATGTATCCACCCAGATCTTAGCATGTTTATAGCACATCGGGAAATCCAGGCAAGTATAATAATACCACACATATGCCTGGTGTAGACTTACGGTCTCAAAAAATCCAGAAGTTGCCCTTGATACCCATTGAAGATTGGAGAAGAAATAATCCTTAGCAAAATCTTTATCCATATCATTCCTAACATGGCCTTTCTTTATGTACAAACCATGAATTTTTAAATTCAGGTTGGTCAGGTCACTTGCATTGGAAATGCTTTGTTTTAATTCTGATGAGGTATCAATAAGGTCTTCAACTTTCCCCTTTATCTTTCTACTCCTTGTAATGTGTCTTGATTCAATTAATTTTTCGCGTTCCAGTATTTCAAATAAGAGGATATCGTTATTGGCTTTTTGAGCAAGGGCCCTGGCACGATCCAGGATTTTTAATGATTGAAGGTATAATCCTTTGCCATATAGAATCTGGGAATGATCTATCTGTTCTCTGATCTGAATCGAAGGATCCTTACTTGAATGGATCAATCTTAGTGAAGTAAGAATCTGGCCATATAGATGCCTTTTAATATTACTAAGCTTAGCTGGTGTGAGATCTGGTAATTTCTTTAAGATCTGTAGGTCATCAGATGACCGGGATTTATCAATGATATCAAAGACTTGAATGAAAAAAGGATTCTTATTGCTGTCCAATCTGCGAGCATAAAGCTTAAAATTCCTCTTTTCTGCCTTGTCAAGGCTCTTAATTAAATGAAAAAGTTGGTCAGATTTAGCAATAGGCATAGCAGAAGAAGGTCAATTAAGTCATTGTATTACAGTTTATTACATATATAAACACATTTTTGAGGATCACATAAATGAATTATTTTACTTAGGTCATCCTTAAGTCCTCACATACATTTGCTCAAAATTAATATTTGAAAATTAATAAATAACATCTTAAAGATATGTCAAAGGTTAAATTAGAATACATCTGGCTGGACGGAAGCGAACCTACTCAGATGATGAGAAGTAAAACGAAGATCGTAGATTCTTCCAAGATAACAGGAAATCCTGAAGATCTTCCTGTATGGTCATTTGATGGTTCATCCACCAATCAGGCTGAGGGAAGCAATTCAGATTGTTTGTTGAAGCCTGTGAGAATGTTCAAAGATCCAGCAAGAAGAGATGGGTACTTAGTCATGACGGAAGTATTAAATCCTGACGGAACTCCTCACGAGACCAATGGAAGGGCTACCATTGATGACGATGACAATGACTTCTGGTTTGGATTTGAGCAGGAATATTGTCTGTGGGATCCCGACCATCACACACCACTTGGCTTCCCTGCATCTGGATACTATCCAGCCCCTCAAGGACCTTATTATTGTTCTGTAGGTACAGAATTCGCAGTAGGAAGAGAGATCATTGAAAGACATATGGACTTGTGTATAGATGCTGGAATTAATATTGAAGGTATCAATGCTGAAGTAATGAAAGGACAGTGGGAATACCAGGTATTCGCCAAAGGGGCCAAAGAAGCCGGTGACCAGGTATGGGTAGCAAGATTCATTATGGAGAGAGTTGGTGAGGAATTTGGTGTAAGGATCAATCTTCATCCTAAACCTGTAAAAGGCGACTGGAACGGATCCGGAATGCATGCTAACTTCTCTAACAGTGTGCTCAGGACTGCTGGGAAGAAAGAGATATTTGAAGAGGTTTGTGAGAAATTCAGACCAGAAGAAAGAATCCAGGAAGCCATCGCAGTCTATGGAGCTGATAACGACCAAAGATTAACAGGACTTCACGAAACTCAATCCATTGATAAATTCTCTTATGGAGTATCTGATAGGGGAGCGTCAATAAGAATTCCTATTGCAGTAGTAGAAAATGACTGGAAGGGATGGTTGGAAGACAGAAGACCCGCTTCTAATGCAGACCCTTACAAAGTTGCTGCTTCAATTGTCAAGACAGTAAAATCGTAATTTCACAGAACGTAAGTAATGAAAGAAGGCAATCTCCTGAAAATGGGGATTGCTTTTTTTTTATATAGATCAACTGTGTGAAAGAGTTTCCAGGTTGTTGCGGTTGGAACATGCGTTAAAAAACGTCGAATGTTATCTTATGCGTCCCCACGTGAGATTTCCGTATTTAAAATATCACAAGAACTTTCTCCTCTTTCCATTGTTCATTTCACTGTAACTAAATCAAAAAACATGTTCGGATTATTTAAAAAGAAGTCTCCTGTTGAGAAATTACAAGATGACTATAAGAAGTTGATGGAAGAATCTTACAGGTTGAGCACTTCAGACAGAAAGGCAAGTGATCTTAAAAGAGCTGAAGCAGATGAAATTCTTAAGCAAATAGAAGCAATTCAGAATTAGGGCTTATTAATTGTATTCTTGATTTTATATCCAAGAATAATTAATGCGAAAAGTCCTGTAACGGTATTAGCCAGAATGATGGGTTTACTTTCCAGTATTACTCCATAGACCAACCAAAGGACGATTCCCAGGTTAAACATCAGGAACATGATCAATGATATATCATCAGTCGACTTGGTCTTTACCGTCTTCATAACCTGAGGTACAAATGCCAGCGTTGTAAGGCAGGCAGCTACATATCCTAGTGTATTTACATCCATAATTTATCCCATTACTCCTTTTACTAATCCACCGTCAACACTAATGGTCTGGCCCGTAACAAATCCAGAATAAGAACTTAACAACCACAAAGCAAGAGTGGCGAAGTCATATGGGTCACCTAGAAATCCCACACGGCTCTCTTCTTCAAATTCCTCCCTTGCTTTTTCAGGGGTGATACCCAGTAACATTGATTTATGTGTAAAAAGTCTTTCCATTGCAGGCGTGGCATGATACCCCGGAGCCAAAATATTTAAGGTAATTCCTGATCTGGCAATCTCCTGGGAAAGCGTCTTTACAAATCCTACAACCGCTAGTCTTAAAGAATTACTCAAGACCAGATTTTCAATCGGTTGTTTTACAGATGCACTTTCAATATATACCAGACGACCATAATTCTGCTCTGAGAATATCGGGAGGAGTTCCTGAGTCAGTTTTACCTTCCATCTTAGTATTCTTTCATATGCATCATCCCAATCATGAATTTCAGTGCTTGTAAATGACATGGCCGGAGGACCTCCTGCATTGATAACTGCTCCACTTAAATACCGTTCGCCAATAAGACGCTTTAGCTTGGATATGATAGCATCTGTTGTTATATCACCAGCTAATATCTCTGCCGTTCCTTTAAATTCCTCTTCAATAGCCTTAAGCCTATCTTCTCCTCTGGCATTTAGAATAACATGGGCCCCTTCTTCCAGCAACAACCTTGCAATATTGCCACCGAAACCGCTGGTCGCACCTGCAACAAAAAACAGCTTTCCCTTTACTTTAAAATCCATTTACATCAGTTTTTCAAAGAAATGCATTAATTCTCTTTCCATGGGTGAATAGTCACCATCAGCAAAAAATTGAAGCTTAATGGTTTTTAAAATTTCGTTCTTAGATTCATCATTAGGGAAATACAGTTTTTTATATCCCAGGATGGTCTGAAGGGCTTCAAAATCGTTTCGCTTATCAAATTCTGTATACATCTTATCGAATACATCCTGATCTACCCGAGATTTGATATTGCTCATCTCTTCATCAGAAAATTCCATATCCACATGGGAAGCATATATCATTACAAATGTGAGAAATTCATGATAGCTCCATTTTAATTCTTCCTCACTCATATTACGCCTAGTTTTTTTCCGACTTTAGTAAATGCATCTATGGCTTTATGGATATTCTCTTCTGAATGTCCGGCTGATATCTGGGTTCTGATTCTAGCTTTTCCTTTGGGAACTACAGGATAGAAAAATCCGATGACATAAATTCCTTCATCCAGGAGCATATCTGCAAATTTTTGAGATAGGGGAGCATCATACAACATTACTGGAACAATGGGATGAACCCCCGGAACGATATCAAATCCGGCAGCGGCCATTCCTTCTCTAAATAATTTTGTATTTCGCTCTAATTTATCTCTTAATGTAGTACTTCCTTTTAGAGTCTTCAACACTTCGATTGAAGCACCTACAATAGAAGGAGCAAGTGTATTGGAGAATAGATACGGACGGGATTTCTGCCTTAGCATATCCACCACTTCTTTTTTGGCAGCAGTGAATCCGCCTGAAGCTCCACCAAGAGCTTTGCCAAATGTTCCGGTAATAATATCAACTTTACCAAACACATCACAGTGTTCTGCACTACCTCTACCAGTCTTACCGGTAAAACCGGTGGCATGACAATCATCAACCATCACCAATGCTCCATATTGATCAGCAAGCTCTACAATTTTATCAACTTGGGCAATGATTCCATCCATCGAGAACACTCCATCAGTTGCAATCATGATCCTCTGAGCACCATTGTCCCTGGCTTCCTTGAGTTTAGATTCAAGATCTGCCATGTCATTATTCAGATATCGATATCTGGCCGCTTTACACAATCTTACTCCATCTATGATGGACGCATGGTTCAATTGGTCAGAAATGATGGCATCTTCTTTTCCGAGTAGAGGTTCAAAGAGACCACCATTGGCATCAAATGCAGCAGCATAAAGAATGGCATCTTCAGTACCTACAAAATCCGCAATGCTTTCTTCCAATTCTTTGTGAATGTCCTGGGTGCCACAGATAAATCTTACAGATGACATCCCATAACCATGAGTATCAATTGCTTCCTTTGCTGCTTTAACTACTTCGGGGTGTGAAGAAAGTCCCAGGTAATTATTGGCACAAAAGTTTAATACATGATCCTGTGCAGTGGTGTCAATCTCAGCTGATTGAGGTGTTGTAATGATTCTTTCTTTTTTATACAGTCCTTCTGCTTCAAGATCATCTAATTTCTGTTGCAGATCATCGTAAAATTCATTCTTATTCATATTCTTTGATCTCTTTATTTAAATCACTTCAATGGTTTATCTAAGGTAAATAACTTATTCATACATAGGCTTGATATGCCTGATCATATCCTCTGCCAGTGCTTTTAGATCGTATTCATGCTTCCAGTCCCAATCATTACGGGCTTCTGAATCGTCAATCGAACTTGACCATGCTTCCGCAATAGCTTGCCTGAAATCAGGCTCGTATTTGATTGTAGCGTCAGGGTATTCCTTTTGAATTTCTTCAAATATTTCTGCAGGAGTAAAACTCATTGCTGATAGATTATAACTCGTCCTTACTTTAATATGCTCCTTAGGTGCTTCCATTAATTCAATAGTTGCCCTTATGGCATCTGGGATATACATCATAGGAAGAGCAGTATCAGCATCAAGAAAGCATTCGTAATCATTATCTTTGATGATTCCATGGAATATTTCAACGGCATAGTCCGTGGTACCTCCAGCAGGTATTGATTGATGTGATATGATGCCAGGATATCTCAATGACCGGACATCTACACCATAACGATTATAATAGTAATTACACCACATCTCTCCCGACACCTTACTTATTCCATAAACGGTCTCGGGTAATAATGGTACATGCTGAGCTGTATTAACTTTTGGAGTAGTATTTCCAAATACAGCAATCGTACTCGGAAAGAAAATCTTTTTAATGTGATGTTCTTTGGCGAGATTGAGAATGGAAAGTAAACCATTCAGGTTGATGTTCCATGTTTTCATGGGGTTCCATTCCCCATTTGCCGAAAGGATTGCTGCGAGATGGTAAACCTGGGTAATACCGTGATCATCAATTACCTCTCTCAACCTTTGTTCATTCAGGATATCAAGAAAGATGTAGGGCTCGTTTTTTTCAGATGCTCTTTTAATATCAGATGCCAGAACCTGATCCTTTCCATAGATTTTTCTTAATTCTGCACACAATACAGTACCGATCTGACCATTGGCCCCGGTAACGAGTATTTTTTCTGCCATAATTCAGCTTCAATTGATTAGGACTTGCAAGTAAATACTTTCTGAAGAATCCCTCTAATAATTTTAAAACAATCTTATGGGGTCATGTCAGGAATATGATCTATGAATTCATACGTACGTTGATCGAAATCAATTGCGACTGAATAAGTCGTAACTCCATTGGTTACGAGAAGATACGGAGCCTTCAATGTCATATTGTAGATAGCTACCTGATCAAGAGTAGATTGTGTAATGGGGACAGTATGCGATTTAACTTCAACCAATAGAAATGGCTGGATATCCTGATCATAAATGACAATGTCAAATCTCTTTTTCATCTGATTAACTGAAATCATCTTTTCAACCTGGATCAGGTTTTTAGAAAATATTCCATTATGAATGAAGTATGCAAGCAGTAACTGCCTGACCAGCTCTTCAGGTTGCAATTGGATATACTTCTTCCTGATGGGGTCAAGAATATATTTCACATCATCTATGTTCTTAATGGTCAGATGAGATTTATATTCATGAAGGTTTAAATCTAAATTCATGCTTCCTGAGGAAGGGTAGTTACTTCTTCCCTTTCTTGAATTACAATATTACTCTTTAAAGTTTCCTCAAATGAGGCGAGATCATGTTTTAGATTAACTGAATCAATATGAATGCTCTTAAATCCACTATTTTCAAAAGCCTCCAAAGCTTCTATCTGCCATATAAAGTGTTGGAATTGATCTAGACTTAACAGATGATCCTGGAAAAGTAAATATTGAGTCCTTTCAGTTGCAATGATGCTCTCTGTCACTGTCTCATAAAGACTTTCTTCCGGAATGATCTCCTTAATACCATGCTCATCAAAAACGTTCAGAATCTGCTGGTTCAATGAGAGTGGGAGGATTGATATGATATTGGCATCCCTCATCTGGAAGATCCTCACATTCTGATTCAATGATAAGAGAATTTTAGAAAGCTTTTTAGCTGCTCTAAGTCGGTCTGATATCGGCATATCTTCAATAGGCTGAGAAAAATTGTATTCGTGGATCAATAATTTGCTCAATATTTTCTTATTCTCCAGACCAATATTGAGGTCATTGCAGGTTTTGAAGCTTTCAGCCAGAGGAGAAAGGAAGCAAATCTTGTGTTCAAGAAATCTGTATTTTTCTATGTGCGTAAATATTTCTGTGCGTTCACAGTACAATTGATCCCAATTTCCATCATTTAATAATCGATTGGACCTTAATAGCTTGGTTGAAATAACCATAACAGGAAAGAAATGGGTGAGCATCTCCTTTTCTGCCCAGATGATATCAAAAGCCCTTAGGTCATCAACATTCTTTTTCTTAAACATTTTGTTATACAGGTCCTTGCTCCTGGTTCTGGCCAGTTCCATGGATTTCATCCGCTTTTTGTGAAATAGGCTGTCAATATGAGCTCCAGACAGCTTATCTAATTCCTTCAGGTGATTCCTGTAATCCACAATCAATTCCTGGAGGATAATAGAATCAGGATTAAAATGTTTTTCAAGCAATCGATCGAGATACCACTTCTCGAATAATGGTATCCAGTCCTTCAGCTCATGTTTCTTTAACGCTGCAATAAGTTGTTGTGTATCGAATGGTAGGTTATTGTAAAAATTCTCCCAAATGATGATTTCAAGATTCTCGCTTAGATATGCAAGAGCAAGACGAATCTGCTGTAATAATTTTTCTGACTGAAGATATTGCTGGTAGGTATTGAGACTGGTATTTTCTACTTGTTCTTTGAATAGACCGATTTCATTGATCTCTCCCAGCAGCCTTGAAAGTGCCTGATCGATATCTTTGAAGCCGGCAGTATCGCTGTTGTTTTTATTAAGGCTTCTGATCATTTTACTGGTAATAGAATCCCTATTAGATTTCCATTCTCCGAGTTGTTTTTTCCATGATCCCATAGCATGGTTCCATGATTCTATTTGTTGGGATTCAGTGATCTCAACCACCTGTATCAAAATAGACTCTGACAATTGCTTTTTGATATCATCCAAATCCTGATATAATCGTGATTTGGCAGATTTTTTATTGGAGAAAAAAGTAAATGAACCGGATTGATCTTGTTGCTCTTGTTCAATTATTTTCTCAATTAAGATGTCTCCTTGCTCCAATAAATGGGTGACCTGGAGGTATTCTTCTTCCAGCTTCTGATGGATCCGGTTTTTATACCTATCCAGCTCCACATCCATCGACAAAATGACATCAAGCAATCTTTTGCGGAAGTCGATCAATTGGACTCTAATTGCCTGTATCTTCTCCTCATTATCCAGTGTAACTCCAAAAATAGATGCAATGCTCTCACTCATGAGGTGTCCTGCATCATATAAAGACTTCGCTTCTTCAATGACTCCTCTGATGTGCCAGAATTCCTGCTGATTCAGTTTTAAGTCAAGTTGATATCTTAAGGTATTGAGCACCTTATCCGTCCTTCGAGGTAGTAATACAAGGTCTCTCCATTTTCTTTCTCCAAATATCTTTTCTGCTGCATCTTCAAATGCCGCTATGATCCTTTTTTCCTTTTGTGACAATTGATGGACTGTATCCTGATAGATAAAATCAGATTCAACCTTGTCCTTAGCCATAATTCTTAGTCGTGCAAGATCTTGCTCATCCAGAAAATCATCATCTGAAAGAAAAAGATATAGATGCTCGAAGGATGTCCCTGTGACTTTATCCTTCATTATTTCCATAACTTCCTCAGACTCTATGAAGAGTACATTTCGCTTACCATCCAGTAGATTGCGATGAGTGAAATTAATGAGAGAGGTGGCTAGATTAACCTTATCCAGGTACAATATACACGAGAGGTCATTATTACTAATCACTTCAAGAGCCTGAGACTGCTCTCTGGAGAGTGTGTAGTTTTGCATGTCTTAGTCGTTTTCTTAAGACAAATATATAAATATTTTTAATATGAAGTAGCATTCATATTAAAATGTCAATCAATTTTCAGAAGTATTTCCTTCATTTTCAATCATTCCACCGGATACCTTTTCTCCATCTTTGTATTCATACTCTAGCGTAATCTTTCCCTCCTCATCAAAATATCTCAAAATGCCATCTTGCTTTCCATTCTTAAACTCTACTAATTTCTGGATGCCTCCTGCCTGATAATACTCAATATGCTTACCATGAAACTGGCCGTATTTATACTCAGTGGCAGTACTTGGCCTCCCAAGCTTATAAACTGCCACCATTCCATGAAGTTGATTATTGATGAAAGCTTCTCGTTTTTCAACTTGCCCTCTGCTGTTGAATTCAATGCTCACCCCATTTTTCACACCATCAATGTAATTGGTCAAGGTTTTAATATGACCACGCTCATCAGTATAGTAGGTCATCCATGGACCGTCTTTCATACCATCCTTGATTATTCCATTTTCGATAACATTCAGCCCAGCATCTCTTTTTTCAGCTACATAACCATCCGTATTTGGAATTGGCGACAGAACAAAGCCTTCATATTCACCTGTTCCTTCTACTTCCTTGATCTGACTGGAATTACAAGATCCTAAAATCATTAGGCAGCAAATACTCAATAATGTAAGTCTGATATTCATCATTTTCTAGTGATTTTTGTTTAACGTATGGAATCAATTTTCAATTAAGTGGCTAATTTAATCGATACAGTTTATATTAGCAAAATTTATATACGTAATGACCAATAAAGAAATAGCAAGATACTTTAATAAGCTTGGAAAAATCATGGATCTCCATGATGAAAACCCTTTTAAGACAAGATCTTATTACAATGCATACAACACGCTTAGGAAGGTAGAAAAACCATTTGCAGAAATGGAATCGGATGAATTGATCAATATCAAAGGAGTAGGGAAGGCCATTTATGCCAAGATCAATGAATTGATTGAAACCGGAGAATTAGAAACCTATAATAAATATGCCGACGTTACTCCTCAAGGTGTGATAGAAATGTTGAAAGTAAGAGGTTTCGGACCTAAGAAGATCAAAACAATCTGGAGAGATCTGGGCATCGAAACCATAGGTGAATTGCTTTATGCATGCAATGAGAACAGATTGATAGAACTGAAAGGATTCGGTGCTAAAACTCAGGAATCCTTAAAACAACAATTACAATATTTTATCGATTCTCAGGGTAAGTATCTATATGCCTACATTGAAGATGAAGCTATGGCTTTGTTACAATCCTTAAAATCTCATTTTCCGGATGGACAACATGAGCTATGTGGTGCCTTACGGCAAAAAGATCCAATCATTGAGGGCATTGAGATTTTAACTACTGTAAGTGAGGATGAATTGAAATCAAAGGCTGAAGAAATGAGCCTTAAGTCATTAGAAAACAAATGGTTCATTGATGATTATCCGGTCCATTTTATCCATACAAATGAAGATGATTTTGTCTGGCAGTTGTTTCTATATTCTTCATCAGAGGAGTTCATCGATGCGCTGGGAGCGGAATATGATCAATATGAAAATGAGGAAGCAATATTTGAAGATTTGGGCCTCCCTTACATCATTCCTGAGTTAAGACACAATGCAGATATTATTGATTTAGCAGATCAGGGGGCATTAGATGAAGTAATAGATGTAAAGGATATTAAGGGCCTCGTCCACAGTCATACGACATGGAGTGATGGGGTTCATACGCTCAAAGAAATGGCTGATCATGCTCAGAAACTAGGAATGGAATACCTTGTTAATTCCGACCATTCCAAAGCTGCATTTTACGCCAATGGATTGGATGAAGACAGGGTGTGGGCACAATTTGAAGAGATCGATCAGCTAAACGAAGGATATGACGGTTTCAGAATATTTAAATCCATAGAAGCGGACATTTTAAATGACGGCAGTATGGATTATGGGACTGACTTTTTGAGTCATTTTGACCTGGTCATTGCCTCCATACATTCCAATCTTAAAATGGATGAAGAAAAAGCCAATCAGAGGTTGATCACGGCCATCGAAAACCCCAACACCCATATACTGGGCCATCCGACAGGAAGACTATTGCTGAGTCGGGAAGGATATCCAATTGATCATATGAAGATTATAGATGCTTGTGCTGCCAATGGAATGGTCATCGAGTTAAACTCCAATCCATTGCGTCTCGATCTGGATTGGACCTGGATCGGTTATGCCCTTGAAAAAGGAGTGATGATATCAATTAATCCAGACAGTCATAGCAAAGAACAAATAGAATACATCAAGTATGGTGTTTACGTCGCTCGTAAAGCAAGGCTTACACCAGATATGTGTCTAAATACAAAGGACCTGGAAGAATTCTCTCAATGGGTAAAAGGATTATAAAAATAGTTAATCATATATGAAATCATCATGTCCAATCCGGTAATGAGTAGAAAAATTGGCCCCAGGTTACTCAGAGTTACTTTAATCACCCTGGTGGTATATCTTATTTACATCAATTACATTAGAGATTCAACTCCTACAAATAATATAACTTTTGAATTAAGCATTTTACCAGAATATGAGAGTATGAAAGTGGGAATTAGAGGAAATACTGAACCGCTTTCCTGGACAAAATCAATTCATTTATCACGTGAGGGCACCAATTACAAAACTAGAATTGAGTTTCCACAAGCAAATGAAGAGGTAAGATTTAAATTTGTAATTGAACAACCTGGCAAAGCACTGGAATTAGAATCAATTGAATATAGATCTCTGAATTTGAAAGCGTCCAATAATGATGTCATGTCTTTCAGATGGAATCAAGAATAAGTTAGTTTCTTTGACTTGATAAGAAATGACAATTTTTATTTTGAAATTGATATGAATGTCTTGATAGTTTACTTTTTTAAGTAATAGAAGAACCTATATTTAACGTTGATGTTAATATTTTATATAAAACATGTTGTTTTGGGTAAAAAGCATAAGCTACAGATAAATTTTTTCCTGGTAATATTTTTAAGTTTTATTTCATTTTCAGGTCATGTATATTCTCAGGTTGCAGAAGAAAAAATTGTCAGGGTTCCCGTAATGCTTCCTGGGTCGCAGGAACCACAGATCCTTGATGTAACCTTAAGAAATGGAAAATTATTCCTTGATGATGATATATACCTGGGAGATGAATCCCTTTTGAGAAAAGTTGACTCAGACAGATCAGCCTCAATTTCTCCGATTACTGCAGCAGGATCACTATGGCCTAATAATACGGTACCATTTAATCTCACTGCTTCTCATCCGGAAAGGAGTGAAATCTTGCAGGCCATGACACATATAGCTTCCAGAACCTCAATTACCTTTGTTCCGAGGACAAATGAGAACAACTTTATCTCATTCAGTGCGAAAGACGATGGTTGTTATTCCAATATCGGAATGATAGGAGGGGAGCAATTCATAAATATGGCTGGCAATTGTGGTTACCCTGCTGCGATTCACGAGCTAGGTCATGCCCTGGGATTATTTCATGAGCATGTGAGAAAAGATCGTGATGAATTTGTGAACATCAATTGGAATAATATCATTTCAGGTAAAGAATCAAATTTTCAAAAGTATATAGAAAGGGGAAATAAAGGAATTGACTTTGATCTTTACGATTATGAATCGATTATGCACTACACCACTCATGCATTTTCATTGAATGGTCAGCCTACAATTGAGGTCAAAACCCCTCCAGCTCCTTCCGGCACAACGATTGGAACCGGCAGATCGTTAAGCCAAATCGATATTTTAAGCCTTAATAATCTTTACAGGCCAATCCCGCGATCAACTTCATCGGTTATCCTTGAGGATGAAGTATCTACTTTCCCTAATCCTCCTTGTATTGGCACAATGACAGAGTTTTCAATGAGGATCAATTCAGATCTTGAATCATTGGATACAATCACCTTCCAATATGTGCTACATGACTTCCGATCCGGTAATGTGGTTGAAAGGATCGGTGATCCATTTCAACTAGAGCAGGGTAGTAAGTCAAGCATTGCCAATCTGGAAATCGATGAAGCTACTGAAGGAGCATATCTTCTTGTCCTTTGGGAAGTGGATGAAAATGGTAATTTATTTCAACTAGTAAATGATGGTGATTATTTAAATGGAAGAAGGATAGAAGTTGTTGATGACTGTAATCCTCCTGCTCTAGATCCATACGAGGAAAATAATCAGGAGCTAACCAGTTATGAAATTTCAACTACACAAGGAGATTCTACTTTTCTTTTTTCAACTGTAGAATCAACGATTCATTCCATGCAGGATATTGACTATTACACGCTCAACCTGGAGAGAAATATAAATTATACTGTTGAGCTGGAAGTACTTGATAATGCAGATGATGAAGCACTTTATACTGACGATGTAGTTGTCGACTATAAAGTAGCAGAAGGGGAATGGCAGGGATTCAATGATAAAGAATTTGTTATTGACCATTTACGCAATGGCCCTAAAGTTACAATCAGAGTGAGGTCCCATTTCCCTAGTGATACCGGCTCATACCAGCTGAATATCAAGGCCATCATCGATCCGGAAGCACTATTACAGACTGCTGATAATCGTTACACGATTGAAGCTACTGACACAACGTTTATTATCCCGGTAGAATCCAATCGCAATTGGGTTGTAAATGGTGAGGCTGAATGGATCAGAGATTTCAACAAGGAGGGATTTGGTTTTGATACATTAATTATTCACTGTGATCAGAATTTATCATTCGATCCAAGAGAGGTGAATATCAGTCTAACGACATCAGATGGAAACTCAGAATATCAATTAAAATTGATCCAGGGAGGTGTTCAACGGACTCTGTCTGCAGAATATTCTCAGGTCTCTATTTGTAATAGTAGTTCTGAAGAACTTTTCTGGGTTAATTCCAATGCCTCATGGACAGCAAGTACTGAAACGCCCTGGATTGAACTGATTGATTCTGAAGGAGAAGGAGACGGATGGGTGCGATATGTCACAAATAACAATATTACCCAAAGTGCAAGGGAAGGACAAATTGAACTGAATACCCAGGGGATCAAAAGAACAGTTAAGGTCAATCAACCCGGTACAAGAAACAGTGATGCATGTGTAGATCCTGTATATATCGAAGTTTCTCCTGAAGAAGGAAGTACTGTAATTGACATTAACACCAATCTACAATGGGATATCATTAGCAGTTCTGAGTCTCTTTTAATGGTGACTCCTTCAAGCGGTAGTCTGGAGGTTTCCTATCCGGCGTTAGACGAAGAAATAAAAGATAATGAAACCTATCGAATCGATGTTGCTGTGCAGAACTTAGGCGTATATACCATTGTCATATTTCAGACAGTAGATTTCAGCAGTTCTCTGGAAGATGAAATTTCATCAGAACAGGCCTTCTCGATTGTTAACCCAATGAGAGACAGACTTGATTTACTGATCAACCTACCCGGCAACATTTCCCCGCTTTTAGCCGAAATAAGAGATTTAAATGGAAGGCTTTTATGGTCAAGTGATATTAATTTACAAAATCTACAAGGGCGTAGGTTTAGATCGGAACCACTATCTATATCTTCAGGAATGTATATTATCTCATTGAGGAATGGTAATAGCTTTTGGTCTAAAAAAATGATCAAGATCGACCAATAAGAAATCAAAATTCATTATTCGAGGTGTTACTTAAAGTCATCGATGACAATATATTGGTTATTAGAAATTTAGATGCTACGGTTTTTGAAAGTAAAGAACGTCATGAAAAGTGGCACATAAGGAAGGTATGGGTTACTTGATTGATTCATTTCATCACAATCTTCGAAGATTTACGTTGGCTGCTTTACACATCATTTAAATCAGTTTACTGAAAATCACAAACAATTACTTCCACCCTTTGTTGAGTGTAAGATCAGTGAGTTCATTATTTCAACCAATGAGTAGAATTAATTTTAAAAATGATCAATTTCATGGTGAACCCTGAAATACAAGCCGCTGTTAATGAGTTGTTAACAATATACATAATGAAAAAGTGTATGTATTAAAACCATATTTTTGAACTGACTTTCGATGAAGGTCGGTTTACATTTGAAAATTCTTAAACAATATTCTCAAGATGAAAAGTATTAAATTATTATCATTCTTTGCCCTTGTATTGGCATTATCATTTGTTGCTTGTAAAGGAGACTCTAGCACTGATTCTGCAAGAGAAAGTTTAAACACTACTCCTGCTGCTACAACTGCTGTTAATCCTAATGCTCCAGCAACACCTGCTGTTCCTGCTGGTCCTTTAACTAAAGTTTCTTTTGAAGAAGCTACTCATGATTTCGGAACAATCATGGAAGGAGAAAAGGCAGAGCACACTTATGTATTCACCAACACAGGTGATGAGCCATTAATCATCAGCAACGCTAAAGGAAGTTGTGGATGTACTGTTCCTGACTGGCCTAGAGAGCCTATCGCTCCAGGAGAGAAAGGAGAAGTTAAAGTTGTATTCGATTCTAAAGGAAAAGGTAAAGTAGGAGGTAACCCTCAATCTAAGAGAGTAACCATCACTGCTAATACTGACCCAGCTAACACTTACCTTACAATCAAAGGTGTCGTTGATAAAACTGAGGCTCCTACTTCATAATTGAAGATTAGATCAAAAGATATAAAGCCTACCATTCTATATGATTTGGTAGGCTTTTCTTTTTTCTCAGTATAGATTATCACAACTTAGGTAGTACATTTTTGTTTTAAACAAGGATGTTATTAGCTTTAGCTCATTGATATTTATTAAATGCAATCATACTTCAGTTTAGTCAAGTTCAGCCATACCATCTTTGCACTACCATTCGCATTGATAGGTTACTTCCTTGCAGTACAATTGCCGGAATTTGAGTTTAAATGGACGACCTTCGGTTTGATTCTCATCTGTATGGTAACCGGGCGTAATGCCGCGATGGCTTTCAACCGCTATATTGACAGAGATATAGATGCTGATAATCCCCGTACTCAATCACGTGAAATCCCTAAAGGCATCATCAATGCCAATCGGGTTCTTGCTTTTGTGATCATCAACGTATTACTATTCATCATTACAACTTATTTTATCAACAGGCTTTGTTTTTATCTGAGCCCTATTGCAATAGCCATTATATTAGGTTATTCCTATACAAAGCGGTTCACATCCTTATGTCACTTTATACTGGGACTTGGACTCTCATTGGCTCCGGTAGGAGCATACCTGGCAGTTACAGCCAGATTTGATTGGATTCCAGTTTTGTATGGATCAGTAGTATTGTTCTGGGTATCGGGTTTCGATATTATCTATGCTTTACAAGATGAAGATTATGATAAGGAATGTAATCTATATTCTGTACCTCAGTTATTAGGTGCAAGGAATGCATTGATCTTATCCAATGTGTCCCACATTTTATGTGCTTTATTATTAGGTCTCACCTCTTTTCTCGTATTTCAGCAATATGATAATATCGGTTGGATTCACATCGGTGGCATTCTGGTTTTTATTGGACTTTTATATTACCAACACACGCTGGTTACCTATAAAGACATCAGTAAGGTAAACCTTGCATTCTTCACCACCAATGGGATTGCCAGCCTTATCCTTGGACTGGCTGTAATCATCGATTTCCTTTATTAAATTTTTTCTTGTAGAAACTTCTTGAGCTTCATAGCTGCATTATACCGGTGGCTCATAGAATTTTTTACATCATCTCCCAATTCTGCAAATGTCTTTTCAAATCCCTCTGGAACAAATAAGGGATCATATCCAAAACCATGATCTCCTCTCATTTTATCTGCAATCCTGCCTTCAACAGTCCCTTGGAATGTATGTTTTTTACCATTCATGTAGAATGCAATTACTGTCCTGAAGCGAGCCGTTCTATCATCTAAACCAATAAGCTCTTGTAATACTTTAGTCATATTGGCAATTGGATCTTTACTTTTTCCGGCATACCTAGCAGTATAAACTCCGGGACGACCTTCAAGTGCGTCAATTTCTAAACCTGAATCTTCCCCGATGATCCAACCATCATAATGAGGGACAAGTGTGTTGGTTTTGATCCAGGCATTTTCTTCCATAGTTACACCGTCCTCAATTATTTCCTGATTCCATCCTATGTCAGAAAGGCTTTCAATATGGTATTTCCCTTCTCCGAGCATTTCTTTCAATTCTTCAATCTTGTGCTCATTATGAGATGCAACTAATATTTTCTGTTTCACTATTAACTAAGTTTATTTAAGAAATAATGATTGCAATGCTTTCCAAAGTTTCATTTTTTCGTCCCTGGAAGAAAGTACCTGAACCAAAGAGGGGGCAGGTAACCAGGTATGGTTTTCCATGTGAAGCAACTGATAATCCTGTATGACCATATTCTTATAAAATTCTGATAAGTTAAATCCAAAAGAAGTGATGATTTCAACGCCATATTTTTGTATGATACTCTGAAGTCCGGCAAGATCATCCGTTTCAGTTAACCATAAGAGGATGTCTTTATTCTTATCCAACTTTACAGCTTTTAAGATTTCTCCCAACTTGTTTTCGCCTTCTTTATAGTCTGATTCAGATAGAATAAAAAGGCATTTTCTCAACCCCTTGCCTTGTAATTGAGGTTCAATATCTGATGATTCCTTTATCTTATAATAATCAATCACTTTGAGATACTTTATTTTACGATTATAGATAAATGCGTAATAATATTTTGTGTAGCGGTAATAATCAGAACCACTGGAAAATAATATAAAAAATACGTATTTTTGTAAGGTTGTGAGCAAGATATACAATATTGTTCACATATGTTCTTTAAATTGATCTAAAACCCTAGCAGATGAATTATAAATTTCGTGTTTCCTTAACGGAGAATTCAAGAATAACCAGTCTTGATTTTGATAACATCCCATTCGGTAAAGTATTTACCGATCACATGTTTGTTGCCGATTATATTGATGGAACATGGACCAACTTAGAAATCAAACCACTTGAGTATTTTTCAGTACATCCGGCCAATCTAGCCTGGCATTATGGACAGTCCATATTTGAAGGGATGAAGGCTTCAAGAGATGAAGAAGGTAATCCATTATTGTTCCGTCCCGAGCTACACGCTCAGAGATTTAATGCATCAGCTGAGAGAATGTGCATGCCGACAATTCCTGAAGATTTATTTGTACAGGCGATCAGCAACCTCGTAGCTGTGGAGAAAAAGTGGATTCCACCAGCTAAAGGAAGTGCTATGTACATCAGGCCTTTTATGATCGCCACAGATGAGTTCATCGGTGTGCGGCCTTCCAATAATTACAAGTTTATCATCTTTACATTACCAGTAGGCCCATATTACTCACGTCCTGTTAAACTAAAAGCAGAAGAGACTTACATCAGAGCTGCAAAAGGAGGAGTAGGAGATGCAAAAACAGCAGGAAATTATGCTGCTGCTCTTTATCCTACCAAGCTTGCTGAGCAAGATGGTTATGACCAGGTCTTGTGGTTGGACGCCAATGAATTTAAATACATCCAGGAAGTAGGGACAATGAATATTTTCTTCGTTATCGGAGATACAGTGATAACTCCATCTACCTCTGAAGGTACCATTTTGAGAGGTATTACAAGGCGGTCGATAATAGCTTTGTTAAAAGACAAGGGATACAAGGTAGAAGAGCGGCCTCTGAGTATTGATGAAGTGGTAGAAGCCTATGACAATGGACATCTCAAAGAAGTCTTTGGGTCTGGTACAGCAGCTGTTGTTGCCATGGTGAATGAAATAAAATACCGTGACACCATTATGAAACTGGATCATGAGTCATATAAAATCGCAAAACTAGCCAAGCAGACCATTGATGACCTCAGGGCTAGAAAAACAGAAGACAAACACGGATGGATTGTTCCTGCAACAGCAGAGAACATCCTGGTATCATAAGTTCTTCTTAATATTATCAAAAAACAAATCAATGGAGCTAAATCTTATTAATTTAGCTCCATTCTTATTCAAACAAGCATTACAATTTAAAAATATGAAACAACTAATTGCAGCTTTCATATGCTGCTTTATTACCATCAATTTGTTTTCTCAAGTTCCGGATGTAAAGCCACATCTCTATAAGAAGGATGTTTACTTTCTGGCTTCAGACGAACTTGAAGGAAGAAAGACAGGAGCACAAGGCAACCTGGTGGCTGCCCGATATATTGCTGAGTCGTTTAGAGCTCTTGGATTAGAGAGTCCTGAAGGCATTGAGGATTATTATCAGAAAATTACATTTGATAATACCAAACCTGCAGAAACAGCCATGCTGACCTTGAGGGATACTACGTTGAAGCATGGTGATCAGGTTTTATTTATGGGGGGCAAAGAAGACCATATGACAGAAGAACTGGTATTTATTGATCAGGGTTGGATCAACGATACCATCAATCATTATGAAGGAGTTGATTTAAACGGAAAGATTGCAGTTGCCTTATTTGGAGTTCCCGGGTCTACAGATCCGCGAGATGGTTTCAGAGGAATGACTGATAAAAAGAGATGGGCAGAGGAAAATGGTGCAGTTGGACTCATTGAAATATATTCAGGTGGATTTCCCTGGAATATCATTAAGCGATTCTTTAATAGAGAGCAGACATTGATCAATGACAGTAAGTCCCCTTCCAATCCAGACTTTCAGCACATCCTTTCTGATTATAAATTCACAAGTGAACTTGCAAGCTTGAAAGATGGAGAAAAAATCGAAGTTGTTTTAGAATCTTCAGGAGTACAGATTGAAAGTACATTTTCTCCTAATGTAGTAGGATGGCTTGAAGGCTCTGATCCCGATATGAAGGACGAATATATCATATTAAGTGCTCACTTTGATCACGTGGGATTGGATACAAGAGGAAACAATGAAGACAAGATCTTTAATGGGGCAAGAGACAATGCTGTAGGAACATCAGCCATTCTTGCTGCTGCAAGACACTTCAGTGAGAATAGACCAAAGCGATCTATTTTATTTTTAGCATTTACAGCTGAAGAAATTGGACTGCTGGGAAGTGACTATTATGTTGATCATCCTGTCAAGCCATTGGACAAAGCCATTTTCAATATGAATATTGATGGAGCAGGTTATAATGATACCACAAGGGTAACTGTATTAGGTTATGAAAGGGTAGGAGTAAAAGAAATATTTGATGAAGCAACTGCTGCTGTAGGGTTAACTGCCTATGGAGACACTGCACCTGAGCAAGGCTTATTTGACAGAAGTGACAATGTCAACTTTGCTAAAGTTGGTATTCCGGCACCAACTTATAGCCTTGGCTTTACCGCTTTTGATGCAGAAATCAATAAATACTACCACAAGACAAGTGACAATCCTGACAACCTAAATTATGAGTACATATTGAAATATGTCAAATCATATATCTATACTGCAAGAGAAATAGCAAATCGTAAGGAAGCGCCTAAGTGGCAGGAAGGAGATAAATATGAAGCTGCCTATAATAAGCTTTATAATATGCCATAACTGAGAGGAAAAGTCAAAATAAAAAAAAGGAGGCTTGAAAGATCAGGCCTCCTTTTTTATTATTAACACTAAATCTTCTATTTAGTCGCAGTGTAATTACAAGTATCAGTGATGGTAGGGATAATACCTCCACTGGTTGTCTCCTCTAATGTGAAATCTAAATTACCAGAAAGTGTGCTGTTATCTTCAGTAATTGAAAGTGTACCAGCCACAGTGATATTAAACATCTCACCTTCATAACCAGGAATGATATCTAGACCAGTAAACTCTACATTGGGAAGAGTAACATTAATGGTTAAATCATCTCTCGTAATGGTTCCGTTAAGTGGAATTGGGAACGGTAAAGTTGAAGATGTAACTGTAATACCTACAGCGTCACTGGTAGCTCCTGGAGCAATAGTTACATCAGCTGAAGTGAATAATGCTGCCAATAATCCTTGGCAAGAAAATGTTCCAGGCCAGGTACCTGAAAATCTATCCTGATATGTGCATGAACCATTATCATCTGTTGCATTAGCGTTGTAATTGTCAGCAACTGAATCAGTACAGCCCATGATTACTTCAGGCTCATCGTCGCCACAACTACTCACTGCAACAGACATGGTCGCAAGTAAAGCAAAGAACAATGTGGACTTTAGAATTAATTTAAAACTCTTCATTATCTAAATTTATGTTATTGAATAGGATGAGATATCTCTCATTAAATGCGCCGCAAATTTAGAAAATCATATTAATATTCAATGATTTACGTATTCCTTTTTATTCTTGATGGTCTTCGTAGGGGGTTTAAGCTTCAATTACCTTTGCCTTCAAGCTTGTTCACATAGTCAAGACTTCCGAGCCTAATCCTGACAGGAATCCTGGCATTGATAGACATTTTATGTTCCATTTTACAGAAAAAAGGAAGTTGATCTACATACATCCGGGAATGTTCTGACTTCAATGAATATTTATAATCTATTTTCTTGACACCTTGATTATAGTTTAAATATAGCCTTGGCTTTAAAAGGGTAGTGTCCGTCGGGGTGTTTGTAACAGATTGAGCATAAGACATTGAGTATGAAATCAACATCAATAAAATGACACTCAGCTTAATACTTGCTCCCTGCATACATATCAAACTTATAAAACAATGCGGGAATTGCCCCATTTAATAAAGATATTTTTCTAGATGGTCTTAATCCCATCAACTTTAATGGCTCAGTAGCACCACTAAATATATGTGCTGTCCATCCAGGAAAGTCAGATTTAAGATGATCGCCAATTCGTTTATAAAAGGCTTTGATATCATCTTCCTGCAACCTTTTATCGTACGGAGGATTCATAATGATGGTGCCAGTTGAAGGAAAGTCATCACCTCTTAAACTGAAATAATCCCCTTTATTAATGGGAACTTCATCCTCTTCGCACAGTTCAGCAAGATTGGTAGTTGAGGCCTGGACAGCTTTAAACGAAATGTCATACCCAATTAAAGAAGGCTCGTTTTGTTCTAGCTTGGATACTTCTTTATCGACTACCATTTTCCAGATCCGGGGATCAAAATCTTTCCATTTCTTAAAGGCAAAAGGACGGTTCATCTTTTGAGGAGGAATTCCCCTGGAAAGAAGATAAGCCTCCGACAAGATTGTGCCTGAGCCACACATGGGATCGACCAACAATGATTTTTTATCCCATCCTGAAAGTAGCAGAAGTCCAGCTGCCATTACTTCATTTAAAGGTGCGGGAACTGTAGCCTTACGATAACCTCTTTTATGAAGAGAATCACCACTACTATCAATGGATATGGTAAGAAAATCCTTCCTGATGTGAATATTGATCATGAAGTCAGGTTGCTTAGTATCAATACTCGGTCTTTTCCCTTTTAGCTTTCTGAACCGGTCTACAACAGCATCCTTTGCTTTTAAGGCTACATACTTACTATGTCTAAATTGACTGGATGAAACTGTAGAATGAATTGCAAAGGTCTGATCTACATCAAAGTAATTTTCCCATTCAACTTTGTAGACATCACTATAAAGGTGTCTCTCATTGCTTACTTTGGTTTCAGAAATTGGGACAATTATCCTAAGTGCTGTTCTTAAAAGAAGATTAGCGGCATAAAGCGTATATCGACTTCCGTCAAATGCCACGGCCCGGGTCAATATCTGAACCTTTGATCCACCGATAGATTTTATTTCTTCGGCCAGAACTTTCTCAAGTCCCTGAAATGTTTTTGCGATTATTCTCAGTGCAGTAAATTTAACTAGTGAAAGAATTATGTCTGGATTACCCCCGGATTAAAGGGCTCAATTGTCCCGTGATCAGCTACTTCAATACCCAATGAAATCCATTCTCTGGTCGTCCTGGGATCGATGATTTCATCAACCCATAACCTAGAAGCAGCATAATAAGGTGTAGTTTGCTCATCATACCTGGACTTTATCTTTTGAAACAATGCAGTTTCAGCTTCTTTATCCGGAGCTTCTCCTTTCTTTTTCATAGAAGCCACTTGTATCTGAGTCAATACATTTGCAGCCTGACTGCCTCCCATTACGGCAATCTTAGCTGAAGGCCAAGCCAGTATTAACCTGGGATCATAGGCTTTTCCACACATTGCATAATTTCCGGCTCCATATGAATTACCGATAACTATAGAAAACTTAGGCACTGTACTATTGGCTACAGCATTGACCATTTTTGCTCCATCTTTAATAATTCCTCCGTGCTCACTTCTTTTACCTACCATGAATCCAGTTACATCGTGGAGGAACACCAGAGGTATTTTTTTTTGATTACAATTCATGATGAACCGAGCTGCCTTGTCAGCTGAATCAGAGTATATGACCCCTCCAAATTGCATTTCACCCAGCTTATTCTTCACAACAGTTCTCTGATTAGCCACAATTCCTACCGACCACCCATCGATGCGTGCATAACTGCATATGATGGTTTTACCATAACCGGCCTTATATTCAGTCATTGAATCTTTGTCTACCAGTCTCTTAATGAGATCATGCATGTCATAGGACTTGCTATGCGTTTCTGGATAAATACCACAGATAGATTTTGGATCAAATTCAGGTTCTACTGCGTCCTGTCTATTAAAACCTATTCTTGGCATATCAGAGATTTTACCTATGAGGTCCCTGATGGTTTCCAGGCATGTCTTATCATCGGGCATTTTATAGTCCGTAACTCCTGATATTTCTGATTGTGTGACAGCCCCTCCTAGTGTTTCTTTATCTACTGTTTCACCTATTGCGGCCTTTACAAGGTAAGGACCTGCAAGGAAAATTGAGCCCGTTCCTTCAACTATCAGGGCCTCATCAGACATGATGGGAAGATAGGCGCCCCCAGCAACACACGACCCCATGATGGCTGCAATCTGAGGAATGCCCATGGATGAAATCCTCGCATTGTTTCTAAATATTCTACCAAAATGTTCCTTATCCGGAAATATCTCATCCTGCATGGGTAGATATACACCTGCACTATCAACTAAATATATCAAAGGCAATCTATTCTCAATGGCAATCTCCTGAGCACGAAGGTTTTTCTTACCTGAAATTGGAAACCATGCACCGGCTTTAACAGTAGCATCATTGGCGATGATCATACACCACTTATCACTTACTCTTCCTATCCCTGTCACCACACCTCCGGCAGGACATCCACCTTCATCTTCATACATACCAAATCCTGCAAAGGCACCAATCTCATAAAAGCTATTTTTATCATCTATGAGATGATCAATGCGTTCTCTGACTGTCATTTTGCCTTGAGCATGCTGCTTATCAATCTTCTTTTGACCGCCACCTTTATATATATTGTTCAGATGTTTTTGTACCTCTGCAACTTTTAACAATAGGATGTCTTCATTTTTATTGAACTCCAGATCCATAAATCACAATTTTTCCAGCAACGAAAATACGTATATTCATTCCAGTATTATAACATAATTAATCATGGTAAGATCATTAAGACTAAATAAATCACTGTTAATCCTTTCTATACTATTAATCACTCCATATTATATCGGTGCTCAAAAAAGCATTAAAGGTCCTCTCATTACCGACCATGGGGATACATATACAGTAGAAGATGCAGAATATCAAGCTGATTTTGAAAGTAAGGGACTGAAAATCGTATTCGATATTACAGCAATGGGTACGTCTCCTGAAGTTGTAAGTGCTCAAGTCAATACCATCGCAAGATGTATTAACATGCACGCTCATGCCGGACTTTCTATGGAAGATATGGATATCTCGGCTGTATTCCACTCTAATGGTACATATACCATACTCAATGATGAATCCTACAATGAGCGATATAAAACTGATAATCCTCATCAGGAGTTATTATCGCAGCTTTCTGATCTTAACGTAAAGCTATATGTATGTGGTCAGTCATTGTCAGCCAGAAAGGTTGAAAGGGAAGAATTACACCCGGATATTAAAATTGCATTATCAGCAATGACTGTATTCGCTGACTTACAGATGAAAGGATATGCCCTTATTAAGTTTTAGGAAATGAAACTGATGGACTTTATTATTAAACAGTCAATTGCTAGATCCTTTAAAAAAGGAACTGTATAAAGGTTTAGAGTGCAGTTATTAACAAGTAAGAAGTTTATAAAATATTTCTCCCCTTTGAAGGGGAGATCAAGAGGGGTAGACAACACAAAAGTACATTTAAATCTAATTGTTGCTTTGATTAACAATTCAGGAGTTATCTACCCATCCCTCAGCCAGAGGCTGACAGGAATCAAAGGGAAGGAAATCATTACTAAAAACATTCAGTAGACTGATAAACAAAATGGTTAATAAAGAGCCTTTAGGAAAGAGATCTTTACGATATCATAAATTTCTCACTTAATAAGGGGAGACCAAGAGGGTTGATAACGCGTGGGTAGTATTAGTAAATAGATTTGATTCCAAATTAGATTTTCGTCATTTACCCATCCCTGATCCGTCAGTCTGGAAAAATGAATTTACTGCAAAGTAAAAGTATAAGGATATTCGCCGGGGAAGTTTTCATAGAATCCCTTCACAACCACAGGGCCTCTTGACTTCTCAAGATATTCAAGGAGATCATCGACATCTTTCACAGCAAGATCATTAAGTGAGGTGATGATGTAACCCGGTTCCATATTGGTATCATGGATGGTACTTCCATTCTCAATGCTTACAATGTAGACCCCTTCTCCTAATCTTTTCTTCTCATTGCTATCCAGATCCCGTACTTCTACTCCCAACTCTTGTAGTATCTTATCTTTTCTAATGGCTATATAATCCGTAGAATTCAATTGATTTCTCAATATCACTTCTGCTATAGATGTCTTACCATCTCTTGTGTATTTTATATATACCTTATCTCCTGGTCTGTATCTGGCAATCTGCTCCATAAATGTGGGGGTATTATTGGTTTTTACACCATTGACTTCAAGCATCACGTCTCCAGGTATGAGGCCAGCCATATCAGCTCCTCCTCCTTTTTTCAGGACATCAAGAAATACCCCTTTGACTTCAGAAAGATCTAATTGTTCTGCCTTTCTAGCATCCACATCCCTTATTTCCACACCTAGCCATCCTCGCTGGACAGCTCCAAATTCCATCAAATCCTTTACGACTTTCCTCGTAAGGTTAGAAGGAATAGCAAAGGAAAAGCCTTCATAATTACCTGACTGGGTCATAATTGCGGCATTGATACCAACTAATTTTCCTGAAGTATTTACGAGAGCCCCGCCACTGTTACCTTGATTGACAGCTGCATCAGTCTGAATAAATGATTCAACACCATAATTTTCAAGGATGTTAATATTCCTGGCTTTGGCACTTACAATGCCGGCCGTTACAGTCGATTGTAGCTTGAATGGATTTCCTATGGCCATGACCCATTCTCCAACAGCAAGAGAATCACTGTTTCCAAACAATAAAAAAGGTAGGTTTTCAGCTTCAATTTTTAAAAGTGCAAGGTCTGTACTTTCATCATAGCCTATGACCTCAGCCTGGAACTCCTTATTATTATCCAGCTCTACCTCAATATCAGTACCCTTAGCAATCACATGATAATTAGTAACAATGTATCCATCAGCACTTATAAGGACACCTGAGCCTGAAGCTGCTCCGTAAGAGTTGTTGTAATTTTCATCTTTAACGGTCCTATATGCTCTGATGTTAACCACAGCTTCGCGACTAGAACTGGCAGCTTTTACAAAATCAGTAGGGACTGCTGACGTCAGTGACTCATTGAATCGATCAGAAAAAAGTACCTCCCGCTCCGCTGTCTGCATTGCTCTCGTTTCCTGCTCAACATAAATCTTTTTTACTGGATTAAAAAAATGATAGAAAACCATCATGCCGGCCATTGCTCCAACAAATGAAAGAGATACTATAGGAAGATATTTTCTTATCATTGCACTAAGATATTTTGAAACGATAAATATAACATATTATGAATAAATTTAATATGTTATTACGTC
Organism: Saprospiraceae bacterium; assembly: GCA_013002995.1. Classification (GTDB taxonomy): domain Bacteria; phylum Bacteroidota; class Bacteroidia; order Chitinophagales; family Saprospiraceae; genus JABDLO01. Next base: position 27,063 of record JABDLO010000091.1, read on the forward strand.
AATTTCAGGTAAAGGCAAATATAATTAATCCAAAATCATTATTTGTTGAACGAATCAACGTGCTGATAAGTTTTATCAATCAGTCAGAAAGAGCAAAAATTTATGGGAAGGAAGGTTAAATTTTATAAGTATCAAGGTACAGGTAATGATTTCATTATCCTTGATCAATGGGATAAGGAATACAATCTTACGACTGATGATATTGCCTATCTGTGTGACAGAAGAATGGGAATAGGTGCTGATGGATTGATGTATCTCAGGAAGGCTAGTGGTGTAGATTTCGTCATGATATATTTCAATGCTGATGGTAATGAAAGCACCATGTGTGGAAATGGTGGCAGGTGTATTTCTTCATTATTTTTCTCCAGGATGAATAAAAGTGAGGCCAGATTCCAGGCAATCGATGGCTTGCATTACTCCAAGCTTCTTAAGCATGGACATGTCTCTCTGCACATGTCAGATGTAAAAGAAATCAAAGACGAGTCAGGTGGGTATTTTCTCAATACCGGATCTCCTCACATTGTATTGATCAAAGAAAATGTGGAAACTATGGATGTTGAAGAGTCGGGATCAGTCATAAGATTCAGTCCTACATATGCAGATGAAGGTGTAAATGTCAATTTCATGGAGATTGATCCTTCCAATGTCCTTGTACGTACCTATGAACGTGGAGTAGAGGGAGAAACCCTTTCCTGCGGCACTGGTGTAACAGCCTGTGCCATCGTTGCAGGCATGATCAATGCTCGTTTATCCGGAAGCAAGGGAATTGAGATAAAAACTAAAGGAGGAATCCTAAAGGTGAATTATCAAAAGCATGAAGAGATGGTAACGGATATATGGTTAACAGGCCCCACACAGCAGGTTTTTACTGGTGAAATCGAAATCTAAGAAGATTAAACTTCCGTTAAATGTGGGATGAACAAAACCAAATTGACCTGTATTTCCATTTAAGATCTTGATAAGTACAATAAAGACTTAAATTAATATCGATGAAAAAGCTATTACTCTCTGCAATTATTACTGCATTTATGATGCCTCAAGGAGTGGATGCTCAATTTGGCGGGATCTTAAAAAAAGCAAAAGAAGTTGTCTCTGGTGAGTCTTCTATAACACAGGATGAAGCAGGCCTGGGCTTGAAAGAAGCATTAAATGTGGGCGTTCAATCCGCTGTGGATCAGCTTTCTGAAGAAAAAGGATACTTAGAAAGTCCTTATAAGATATTACTTCCAGAAGAAGCACAGAAGGTAGTGAGTAAATTGAAAGTAGTTCCGGGGTTTGACAACATCGAGCGTGATTTGGTTCTTAAAATGAATGAGGCTGCTGAACTTTCAGCCAAGAAAGCTACTCCGATTTTCGTTGGTGCAATAAAAGAGATCACATTTGAAGATGCATTGAATATACTTAAAGGTGAAAATGATGCAGCAACCAGGTACCTGGAAAATAAAAGTCGCGAGAATTTATATAATGCCTTTCTACCAGTCATTCAAAATGCTCTCGATGAAGTTGGGGCGAGGGTAATATGGAACAAAGCAGTAACCGCATACAATCAGATTCCGTTTGTGAGTAAAACCAATCCTGAACTGGACGACCATGTGAATGGAAGAGCATTGGATGGCTTATTTGGTTTAATTGAAGTGAAGGAAGGTGGAATTAGAAATGATGTTGATCAGCGTACTTCAGATCTGCTGAAGAAAGTGTTTCAATGATCAACATCATGTAGACGGGTTGTGGTTCCGATTTCCGGTGGTTTTATGGCATTATCCTGATT
>JABDLO010000103.1 GCA_013002995.1 Saprospiraceae bacterium
GTGGCTCCAATGGCATTCCACATTGCGTCCTCAAGGAGTTCTCCACTATCGTCCTTTAATAAACCTGGCCCAATGAATAAAGCACAGTTTTCCTCCGCTATGATATCGAGGATTTCTTCATAATCAACTGGTGATGTTGGCATCCTGGGATTTAGGCTATTGGTTATTGCTACAAGATAATGAATATTAGTAAAACCTGAACCAAAGCAAATTAATCAGCTACTTTATAAATGGCTAGTTCTCTTTCACCTGGCTTAGCATAACCCCGATACATTCCCGGAGTATTAAAAGGCATTGCTATGTTACCATTTTTATCGAGAGCGACTACACCCCCGGTACCACCTTTTTCAACCAATCTTTTATTGATGACGTAGTCACCAGCCTCTTCAAGTGTCATACCCTTAAATTCCATTAATGCTGCAATGTCTCTTGCTACGGTATAGCGGATGAAATATTCTCCATGCCCAGTACTTGAAACACCACATGTATTATTATCTGCATAGGTCCCGGCTCCAATAATAGGACTATCCCCTATTCTACCATATTTTTTATTAGTCATCCCTCCGGTTGAAGTGCCTGCAGCGATATTTCCATTTTTATCCAATGCTACACAACCTACTGTTCCGTGTTTCTTATCAGGATCACTTTCAGATAGTTCAGTTTTATTTTCATCTTCACTCAATATCCTCTGTAGTGCGTTCCATCTTCTTTCTGTATAAAAATACTCAGGCTCAACAAGCTCTAATCCTTGCTCTGCGGCAAATGTCTCTGCACCTTCGCCGGATAACATAACATGATCAGACTTCTCCATTACAGCTCTTGCAAGAGAAATTGGATGCTTTACATTAGTCACTCCTCCGATAGCCCCGGCATTCATATTTTCTCCTTCCATAAATGAGGCATCCAGCTCATTTCTTCCGGCATTGGTAAATACAGCTCCTTTTCCTGCATTAAACAAAGGAGAATCTTCCATGATGTGAATGGTTTTTTCAACTGCCTCAATAGCTGTGCCTCCGGCCGCAAGGACCTTTTCTCCCATATCAAGGGCTTCATTCATCTTGTCCTTATACTGCTTTTCAAGATCCGGAGTCATATTTTCCGGAAGGATTGTTCCTGCACCTCCATGAATGACAATAGCATATTCAGGCCTCTCAGTAACAACAGTTTCCTGTGAGTCCTCTTTAGGTTTACATTGTGTCATTATCAACAACATAGAACATATAAATAAAATATTCTTAATCATGATGGGTATTGTGTTTAATTGGATTAATGTGTATGGACCTTAAGATGTCTTCTCTTTCCTGGATCATTTCTGAAGGAATGATATGTTTCCTCTTTTCCACTTCCTGATGTCGGTGATAAAGATAGATTATTCCCAGTAATGCAAGTACAATTGGAACCCATAAGAATAATGGATTATAAAGTACGACTATAAATATGGTTATATAATAAACCAGGAACGCGACAAGAGAAGCCACCATTCTTATGGTAGCATAAAACTCCGGTGACTCAATTACTGTATCTGCAAACCATTTGGCAAGTCGCATTGGAATATAGTTGCCTATCCAGCCTAGAAGCCCTAAAATCCCTGTTAAAGGATTATATTCAATCTTTAAGTTTTTATAACGGACAAGCCATGAATGAGCCTTCTCCTTCAAAGATTGAGCTTCTTCATCAGAGAGCTCATCGATCATTGAAGCCATTGATTTTTCAGCATGAAACCTGGAGGGATCATTAACCTCTACAGGCCAAAACGGAAGCTTCAAATTTGTTCTCCAAATCCTGCCTACATCATTAAATAAGGGTTCTCTGTCAGGAGAAACTTCGATCATGCATTCTTTCATAGCTGAGAAGGTGTCATCCGTTAACTTTGTAATTGTTGCTGCTTTATCCAGCTTGTAGGCTTCAAGATATTCCTTGCTGCTTAAAGGTTTCCCAATTGCCACAATGCCTTCTTCTCTAAGGTGGGTTGATTCAGTAAAACACATTCCGATGGGTAAGATCATAATATCATGGCCATCAGCAGCTTGCTCAAGTGTCCTTAAACTCATTCTTGCCATCCCTTTCTGTAAAGGCCTCAAGTGTTTTACAAGTTTGGTAGATCCTTCTATAAATATGGTGATGGCTGCACCTTTTAATAAGACTTCAGAAACCATAGAAAGTATACCCGTATTGTTTCTAAGATTAGAGAATCCGTCTTTGCTTCTATAAATTGGAATCTGATTGGTGCTAACGAGTAATGGCTTCAATACCGGATTCTCAAACATATCTCCACGGACCAGCCAGTGTAGATCTCTGTCCAGAAAACAAGCGAGAATCAATGGTTCCATGAAACCCAAAGGATGATTGCAGGCAATAAAATATGGCCCTTCACCCAGATTTTCCTTACCATGGATGTAAATCTTCTTGTGCGTTAATTTCAATAACCACCTTACTATTACCTTCAATACCTTGTACACCATGGTCTTTTCAATAAATTTGACGTTAAATATAAAATATCCTTGAATATTGACTGATAAGAATAAACATGAGGATCAATTTCTTATATGTATTGCTGGTCCTACAGGTGTAGGAAAGACTGATGTTGCAATTCAAATAGCTCTGAGACTCAATACTGAAATCATCTCGTGTGACAGCAGGCAAATATATAAGGAGATGGATATTGGAACTGCTAAACCCTCTCAAGAGGAATTAAATTTGGTAAAACACCATATGGTTGATTGTATAACTATTGAAGAGGGATTCAGTACAGGCCATTATGAAAGAGACGTGATTCCTCTTATTGAGCAATTGCATCAGGATAACCGTTCTGTTATTCTTACCGGAGGTACCGGGTTATATTTTAAAGCAATTCTGGAAGGTCTTGATACATTCCCGGAAGTATCTGCTGAAATTAAATCCAAATTGGAAGATATACAAAAGAATAAAGGTATTTCAGGTTTGCAATCCTTGCTTAAGGAAGTGGATCCTGAATACTATAATGTTATCGACCGAGATAATCCTCACAGGTTACTGAGAGCATTGGGTGTAACATTGGCTTCCGGGCTTCCATATTCTTCATTTTTAAATCAGCCTAAAGTTCAAAGGCCATTTACCTCGATCCTTATTTTCTTAAATCGAGATCGTGAAGAGCTTTATGACAGGATCAATAAAAGGGTTATCAAAATGATGGATCAGGGATTACTTGATGAAATCAAAGATTTGTATCCGAAACGCAATCTACCTGCTCTTCAGACTGTAGGTTACCAGGAGTTGTTTCAATACCTGGATGGTGAAATTACATTGGATGAAGCCATTTCTTTAATTCAGCAAAACAGCAGGAGGTATGCTAAGAGGCAAATCACCTGGTATCGCAACCAGGGCAATTGGACAGCATTCCACCCGGAAGAGATTGATGATATCATAGATTACATCAACTCAATCATGAATAAATAATTAAAGGATCTCTAAAATATTTTCTTTGGGTCGGCCTATTGCAGCCTTATTTCCTTGAACTACAATTGGCCTTTCAATAAGTTTAGGGTTTTCAACCAGGATGTTAATCCACTCATCATCTGTCAAAGATTTGCCTTTATAGGGTGCAAATTCTTTTTCTTTCTTCCTGATGATTTCCAATGGCTTAAGATTCAGTTTTTTCAGTAAAGATTTAAGCTCTCCCTTTGTTGGAGGTTCCTTAAGATAAAGAATGATTTCCGGTTCAATATTTTTATCCTGTAACAACTGTAAGGCTTCTCTGCTTTTTCTGCATCTGGGATTGTGATATATCTTGGTCATAAAACTATATTGCGGTTGATTAAAATCGTTTATAATGTCATCAATCTGGAAGAACAAATTTACAAAAGAAACTTTTGATTCTATATGTAAATCTACGTTGGCAGAGCATCTTGAAATTGAGTTGGTTGAGGTGGGTGAAGACTACCTGAAATTGAAAATGCCAATCAATGAAAAAACCAAACAACCGATGGGGCTTCTTCATGGAGGCGCAAGCCTGGCATTATCTGAATCCGCAGGATCTATAGCTTCAGCAATGTGCGTTGACAATCCTTTTAACCAGCAGCCCGTAGGTGTTGAAATAAATGGCAATCATTTAAGATCAGCTACATCGGGATACGCCAATAGTGTTACCAAGCCGATTAAAATAGGCAGAACCTTGCATGTATGGAATACTGAGATCTTTGATGATGAAGGCAGATTATTGTGTACTTCCAGGTTGACAATAATGATCGTGAAGAATTAATATCCTCTGATAAATCGGAATCCTACACCAACATTAACCGAGAGGTTCTTAAATGAATCTATGGTTCCAAAATCTATTACTATTGGCCCAACCAGTGATTCAATACCTGCACTTACTCCCATTCCGAATTTTGTTTCCCAAATGGGCTTCTGAGCTCCTTCGAGGAATACCTCATTATATGTTCTTCCTCTAAGAATATTACCGACGATTGTGGCATAAATCTTATTCATCAATGAAACTCTGAATCCACTCCTTCCATACAAGTAAGTTTGATACCTTAAATCACCTATATCCGCTCCCATAAATGGAAGCCCTTCATGGTCAAAATTATCTGTCCCACCTATTAAGAAGAGATCTATCAATGAGGGTTCCGAATGAGTTCCCGCAGACATGATCATGTCATAGGTCACATCATCACTCAACTTTAAATAGATCTTGTGGATGTATTGGAGTCTTAAGTTATTTTTATAATTGGGCACTTTAATTGTCTCAGCCCCAAAACCATTGTATGAAACTTCAGATCTAATGGCATGAATAAATGAACCGTTACCATTGGTTATCACTCCCCTGTTGGGAAATGAAACTTTGTCAGTTGTATTGGAAAAGTATCTGAGTGATAATTCCTGTTGATTTAAATCAAGATCAGCCAGATCGTTTTCGTTTAGAATCTGAGGCGTAAGATTGGTGTTTCTAAGTGCATACCTCAGTCTGATCATACGCGAATCATCCAGCTCCTTGATTACTCCTACACTTGAATAGAAGGTATTAAATTTAAATTCTTTTGAAAGTCGGTCATTAATGAAGAAAGGGTGTTTATTTCTATGGATTTTAAAAGTTGCCTCAAATAGATGATTTTTCTTCTTTCCGAGCCGTTGGTAATAATTTCCACTTATAGCGGGGTTATCAGACAGTCTTGTATAGCCGGTGAGATTAGACAAGGGAGTAAATACATTTCTTAATGTTCCCTGAAATACAAGAGCACTATTTGTTGTTGCAAAATGATTGGCTGATATACCGATGCTGGATTCTTTCTGTATGGTGTAGTCTACTTCAAGTATTTGACCGATTAACCCATCACTTAATCCATATTGAATGCTATAAAGATTATTGGTACTGAAAGAGGTGCTGATGGCCTGGCTGATATCAGAGAAGGATACTTGTTGCTGCTTTACTGAATTAAGATTATTTGCCAGCATCCTTGAGTAGGTAGTTGTTGGGTTCGTTATTTTTACATCTTCAATAAAGAACCTTTGCGGTAATTTCAAAGGTCGTACTTCTTGCTCACTATGAAATCTAAAAAGATCAGAAAGCTTCTTGAAGGCAACAGAATCAGATTTGGCAGCTCTGTATCCTTCATCAATAAAGGTCTGATAAATAGTAAAATCCAATAGAGGATAATCTTTAACATCAGGCTCTATCAGTATGTGTGCATGCTTACTTTGTTCTTCTGTATCGTTTATACTTGTTAAAAAACCTGTTAATCTGAGAATATCAATCATTGACTTGATATCTTCCATCTTGCTTCGCTTGCTTCCCACATATACGCCAATTACAATATCTGAACCCATTTCAAGGTTTTCTTTGACCGGAAAATTCTTTAAGAGACCTCCATCTACAAGCAGCATTGAGTCTTTCTGAATAGGTGTAAATATTCCGGGGATGGCCATACTCGCTCTCACAGATTGAGCAAGATTGCCTCGATCCAATTCTACAAGATTTCCTGACAGCAAGTCTACGGCATAACACTTAAATGGTCGAGGAAGTAAATCGTAAGACTCCAGAACATTAGCCGGGCTAAACAAATCGGCGATGGCCAGATCAAGTTTATGGCCTTCAAATACGGCCTTTGGCAACAACAATTGACTTTGTTCTACTCTGAGTTTAAACGGCATTTTATCATGGAACTGCTTTTCATAAGGTGATACTTCCCAGAGTTGTGTCTTGTTGGCTATCACGTCATCCCAGCTTCTGGAACTGATGATTTCTTCCATCTCATCATATGAATACCCCATAGCATAAAGTCCACCGACTATGGCTCCCATACTTGTTCCTGTAACATAATCTATAGGAATGTTCAACTCCTCCAGGTACTTGATGACTCCAAGGTGAGCCAGACCATGTGCGGCGCCACCACTCAGTGCAAGACCAATTCGTGGAAATTCATGAGTACCATCATACTGAGATAAGATGCTATCAAGTTTCTGTGCCGATAACTGAGTGCCGACAAAAGAGAGTATGATATAAACTAATATGAACTTTTTCATGGTTTAACGTCCCGATCTGAAGATGCAGGTATTATTATTTTGGGTCTTACCTTGTTAAACATCATAAAGAGATCAATTGGTTTTAAAAAGATGGTATTCTTATTAAACGATTCTATCTCAAAGATAAATTGTTGGAGTATTAATTTAGAGGGACCTATTCATTTTTCGATAATGAGCCAATAATGATCTACTATCATCATTATTTAACTCTGGAAAGAGGTTTTTAACTGCTTTCTCTACTGGAATCAATGAAAAGCCTTTATCTCTTAGATGGTGAAGCAACTTCATCAGCTGAAACCCATCAAACCACTTGAAGAATCGATTTTTAAATGATTGATAATCAGATGTATTGGCTTTAATTTCTTTTAATACTTTCTCTATATCATCATTAGTTTTCCAATTTAATATGGAACCAAGAGCATTAAGCTGCCCACTTTTATAAAATAAAAGGCACCTTTCTATAAACTCCTTTACCACAGCAAATACTTCAGGTGGATAGGTGTGGTAAATTGAAGAATCTTCTTGTAACATATCTCCCACAGCTTTCCCGGTACCAAAAGGCACCCTATCTGAAATTCGCGCTGATGGATAAACAGTTGCAGAATTGCATTCTGTGAATTGCCCGTGCTTGATTAATTTCTGTATGAAGTAGAAATCTTCTCCAGCTTTCCGCTTATTCATGCCGCCGACAGCTTCATAAGCACGTTTAGTAACTGCCATACTACTTCCCACAGTATGATATGCATATGGAAGATGAATTCTTCGTTGCATATCAACATAATATCTGAGATGAAGCTCATATTGAATAATAGCTTCATAGCACTTAACCGGCAAGGAACCTGAAAGCTGATGTTGGTAATATATAGATGCACCTACAGATTTATAAAATTCATCAAAGTGAGCTTTAATTGCTTCAAAATAATTTTCAGAAACGACACAGTCAGCGTCAAGACATACAATGATTCCATCTTTAGATAGGTGCCGCAATGCTTCATCCATGCCGATCTTCCTGGCATGTCCTACCCCTGAATGCTTTGATGGGATTTCCTGCACCTTATGTAGCAACCTAAACCAAGGAGTGTTATTGCGTTGAAATTCAGTGACTTCTTCTGATGTTTTATTGTTCTGATCCTTTATTGATGGTGGATCTGAATCTGAATGATTAATAATAATGAAGACTTCGACCCTGAATGAAGGAGCTAAGCAGTCTGCAAGGCTTTCCAATGTAGAGATAATGTCGGGTTCATTGTGGGATGGGATGACAACGATCATTTCTGATAATTCATCAGAGTGAGGGAACAAAGGAGGATAAGTAGAATGTTTTTCCAGGTATCGAGACATCGCTCAAAAGGTAAAATAATTATCGGATATTTGCCGGCATATGGAATATATAATCCATGAAACTATGACTTGTGGGCCATCAGGTCTATATTCTAATTATCTTGACAAGGAGAAAGTCCTTATTGAGGCGCATGAGAATTATCAGAAGCGGTCTTACAGGAACAGATATTTTATCTTAGGTCCCAATGGGATTATTCAGATGAGTATTCCATTAGTAAAAGGAAAAAACCATAGGACACCGATAAAAGATGTTAAAATCTCCTATGACTCCAGATGGACACATCAACACATCCATACGATTAAAAGCTGTTATGGTTCTGCCCCATATTTCATTCATTATGAAGATGAGATCCTACCTATATTAGATAAAAACTATTTGTTTCTGATAGACTTAAATCTCGCCATGATGGAGAAATTCATGACACTTACAGGAATACGAAAAAACATAGAATTCACTGAATCGTATATAAGAGCATACGATCAGGGAGATTTTAGAAATCATTATAGCATTAAGAATCTCGAAAGCAATGCTGTTAAGTATCCGCAGGTTTTCGAAGAAAAATTTGGATTTATAAGCGGACTGAGTATCTTGGATTTGTTATTCTGTACAGGCCCTGAATCCAAGCTTTATTTATCACGTATGAAGGCATCATCATGACCATTGACCATCTGGATCCACAATTAGTAGCTTATTATTCAAAGTTTTCCGGTGTACTTACTAATCTAAAAGACCTCACTGAAGTTGTTGGGCATCAGGAAATGATGCGTACCGTAGGAGACATGACCATGCATCTTGAGACCCCATACATGTTTGTTATTGTGGGAGAGGTGAAAGCTGGAAAAAGCAGTTTTATTAATGCATTATTGAGGGCAGAGACTGACATATGTAAAGTGGCTCCATCTCCTATGACCGACACTATTCAACAGATTGTGTATGGCCCTGAAGTAGTTGAACACTCAATAAGCTCAGTATTAAAGAGAATTTCTCATCCTGAAGAAATCTTAAAACAGATAACCATTGTAGATACCCCAGGCACCAATACGGTAATTGACCACCACCAGGAGATTACAGAACAATTCATTCCTCATGCTGACCTGATCGTTTTCGTGTTTGAAGCAAAAAATCCTTACCGGCAAAGTGCCTGGGAGTTTTTTGATTACATCAATGCAGATTGGCATAAGAACATCATTTTCGTTCTGCAACAGAAAGACCTGATGAACGATGATGATTTAAAGGTTAATATCAAAGGAGTCAGTGACCAAGCCAGGAATAAAGGGGTTCAAGATCCAAAAGTATTTGCAGTATCTGCTAAAGAGGAGAAAGAAGGGAAATCACAAAGTGGGTATCAAAGCCTCAGAACATATATTGATGACAAAATCGTACAAGGCAATGCCGCCATCCTCAAGCTTCGGAATAACATTACGACTGCTGACAACATCAATTCAAGGATAGGTGAGAGCATTGCTCTCCGAAATAAACAATATGATCTGGACAAAGCATTCAGAGAAGAAATCAGAAATACACTTCTCGAACAGGAAGAAAAAACCAATCGACAGATCGATATTCTGACGGAAAACCTGATAGCAGCCTACGACCAGATTACCTATCAGAAAATTGATGATCTTACGGAAGGTTTGTCAGTGCTGTCTGTACTCAAAAGGGCATTTTCCAGCATATTTGGAGGAGATAAGGGTTTGAAAGTATGGCTGGAAGACCAGGCTCGGGATTTTGAATTGAAACTAAATAAGAGTCTAAAGTCCAAGTTGCAGGATGGCATCGTTGATGTATCTGAAGACATACAGATGATGGGTAAAATGGTCAATGCCAAGATCACAACAAGCAAGACGGTCTTGAAGGACAGTGATGAAATATTTGCTGATATTGCTGAGCGTAGAGCTCATGTACTCGGTGATCTTCAGAAAAGTTTCCGGAATTTCCTTGAAGATGCCGATAACTTTTATGACAATGAAATGATGAGCACATCAGGATCCATGGCTCCTAATCTCGCAGCCGGAGGTGGAATGGCAGTCATTGGAGTCATCCTTTCAACAGCAATAAATGGTGCTGTATTCGATATCACTGGCGGGATTCTAACAGCTGTAGGTGTTCTATTTGCCAGTGTATCTGTCGGTTGGAAAAGGTCTAAGGTGATTCGTCAATTCAAGGAGGAAGTGAAGGTAGGCAGAGAAAAAATAAGAGAAGAAGTTACGTCTATCCTGAAGAACTATACTCAGAGAATCAGTAGGAGAATTGATGGTAACTTCTATCAACTTGACAACTTGCTTAAAGAAGAAGAAGAAACACTTAAACAGCTCAATAACTCGAATCAACAGATCAAAGGTACCCTCATTGAACTAAGTAATCAATTGGACAATAATCAATAGGAATAACCAAAATCCTCCTCTATAAGCAGGCGATCATATCCGACCTTGGTTGCAGCTATTGTTGCCATAAATGGAGCCAGGATCAATCCTATAACCGGAATTAATAAGATTAAAAGAAATATGGCACCATTGGCAACGGCAGCTCCACTGTATTTTCTTACGAATTGAGCACTCCCCTTTACATTATAATGACGCTCAAGAAAAAAATCCATATTGCCGAATCCTGCGTAATAAGCCTGTACCATATAAATGCCGGGAGCACTTAGAAAAGCGACGCCCGGGATCAATGAGGCTATCAATAATAAGATTGTGTAAAAAATCTCCTTGAAGATGTTTCTTAATCCAATTCTTATTCCTCTCAACATCTCTTTAATCATCCTTGCCCATGAAAATTGGATACCACTTGTATCTCCAGAAAGCCCTTCTTCTAATTTCTCTGAAAGGGGACTCATAATAGGGCCTACGAGGATTAAAATGATGTATTTATATAGTAAAAATCCGATGACGGTGATCAAGATTCCAGAAAACCATTCTGCAATGACATCGACTGCGGCCCTTTCCCACTCCCATGGATAAACGTCCTTTAGGAAATTTCCAATATCATCACTGAATGCATACGCACCAGTAAATATTGCTCCACCTATTATGAAGCTGATGATTCCTGAAAGAATCAAATATGGGTATAATTTGTATCTGCTGGCGAGCGTAAACACCTGGAAATAGGCAGATATCATATCAGTAAAATCACGTATCATCTCTTTTCCTACAATTTCTATTACCAATAACTGTATCCAGGAAAAGAGAGTTTCACCCCTTCGATGAGTGTAGGGATATAATCGACTATACTGCTACCTTTTTCTTCCTTCGTGTTTTGAATAGCTCAACGAGCTCTTTTTCTTTCATAAAACTCAGGTCAATGAAAGTTGTTCTTACCCACTTCTTGATGTCCTGGTAATCTTTACCTCTCTTATCTGTGAATCGCTTGATCAGCTTCTTAACATACTTTAAACTCAAGTCTTTCAGATCCTGGTTAAATTTCTGATTAGAAAATATTCCCATATACTGGGTAAAGACTTTGTTCATCTCAAAATAATCATGGTATGCTTCAGGCTCAAGATTATTAAGGAATCCTGAGAAGTAGTTGAAAATCGATGCTCTTACACACTCATTCTGGATTGATCTTCCTTCATGAGAGTCATAATAAACTCTTACAGCATCAATAGCTTCTTCGTTTATGTAACCTTTACCATGAATGGTATCTGTAAGCGTAAAATAATTACTTACTTCTCCATCGAGTGACTTATCAACCAAGGCTGAAAACTTCTTATCTTCTTCAATTCCCGGAGGGAAGGAGCCTTCCTGCACTTCACGTAAGTTCTTAAAGAATACTTGCTCAAATCCAGGATTAGAACTTCTGACTGAATTAAAGGCTTTAGTAAACAACCCAGATAATTCATCATCCATCTTCATATAAAAACCTATGATCATCAATAACTCCAGAAATTCATTCATATTTCTGAACTTCTCATTGGTGATAAATTCCTTGAGGTAATTATTCAGACTGGAGTTGTCATAATTCTTATGAGATCTGAAGATGAGGAAGTCTTTTACAGAAGGTGCGAGAACGACCAGTTCAGAGGGTTCTGATGGGAAACTTGTAGATTGATAATTGAGTGATTGAAATTGTCTCCTATAATTATAGAGTCCTGCTTTTCTTTTCCCCTGGTTCCTGTATTTTTCAAGTTTTTGACTTTGTAAAAAGTATTTAACTTTTTTATTTTCTATGCCATTAAGGAAATTAGTAATCCAGATATCACTGCTCAAAGCAAAACCAATCTGGATAGACTGGCCAGTGCGTTGTGATATCATCTCAAAGTTGGAGGATGAAACGATGGCCTGAAGGATTTTCTTAAAGTGATTTTGAGGTCGTGAGTATTTGGTTTTATCATTTACATGGCCTCTAAGCACAGCGTATCCAAGAACTTTAGGTATATATAATCCTTCAAACCCGTTATCCAGCAATTGCTCTTCCAGCGCTTCCAGCTGTAAAGGATGATGGTCAGCAACTTTAATGTACAATTCCTGAATCTGAGGCTCGAAATGCTCTGCAAGGGCTTTATAATCTTCTGATTCTTCAGTATCCAGGTAAGCAGATAATAAATCTGAATTCTGTATGGTTGCTTTTATATTGTCTAATTGAGTCTGGTAAACACTGGCCAGTTTTTCCATATTACTTGTTTATTTTATTGTTTAACAATTTCCATTTAATATATCGAAACCTGATAAGACAATTAAGCCTTATCAGGTTTCCGGCGCCGATTTTATGCGGGCCTTATAAATCACATAACGAGAATAAAAATACGAATATTATAATATTCGTACAAAAGTTACTCTTCCTCAGTGGAAGGAGCTTCCTCGCTCACTATCTCTTTGGCTTCTTCAACAACTTCTTCAGTTGTTTCAGCAACTGTCTCTGCAACTTCTTCTACTTTTTCTTCTGCTACCTCAGCTACCTCTTCTACCTTTTCCTCTACAGCTTCTGCCACTTCTTCAGATGCTTCAACAGCAGCCTCTACAGCTTCTTCAGTAGTCTCTGCAACTGCTTCAACTGTTTCTTCAACAACTGCAGCTGGCTCTTCTGTTACGGCCTCAGTAGCCTCAGCAACTGCTTCTGCTGCACTCGAATCTTCCTTAGTCTCTCTGAAAGCTTCTTTGGCATCATCATCAGCTGTAGCTTTTTTAACTACTTTGATTTCACCAGAAATCATCTTTCTGAAATCTTCTTTTTCTTTTCTTGATGCTTCTACACGATCAGCAACTTTAGCTTCTTTAACACTGATCCAGTCTCTTAACAACTGATCAGCTTCTTCCTGACTCAAGGCTCCTTTAGAAACTCCTCTCTGAAGGTGTTTCTTATACATTACGCCTTTGAATCTAAGAATTGCTCTTGCTGTGTGAGTAGGTTGAGCTCCATTCTGAAGCCATTCATAGGCTCTATCTATATCAAGTTGAATGGTAGCTGGTGTGGTCATAGGGTTATAGGAACCCAGATTTTCAATAAATCGACCATCTCTTGGTGCTCTTGCATCGGCAACCACGATGTGGTAATAAGGTTTTTTTCTTCGGCCCCTTCTGGCCAATCTGATTTTTACTGACATTTTGCTAAAATTTTCTTGGTTAAACCATACCTATTCTACTTGAATATCAAGCCATAGGCTTTTAACGGCCGCAAATGTATGATTATTAATTGAATAAAGCTATTTTAGGTGAAATAAAATTCTAGCTATGAAATGGATACCATTTGTATGTATTCTTTTGGGAATAACAGCTTGTAATCCAAAAGTTGTTGATGTTTCAGAAGAGATTCAACCGTTAATAAGAAAAAACTGGGATCAATTCATAGAAGCCTGGGAATCCGAGGATGCGTCAGCTTGTGCTACATTTTACACGGATGACGGTATAAATGTCCCGCCTGCAGTAAAAATCAATAATGGGAAGAAGGATGTAGAGTCATTCTACAAATTTCTATTTGATAATAATATTTCATCAAAATATACACACACCATACTTGATATGGATGGAGATGATACTCAAGTCATTGAGTATGGAAAATTTTCGGTGGATTGGATGAGAAATGATAGTACAGAGTGGACATATCATGCCCGTACAATGACTCACTGGGTTAATGAAAATGGAACCTGGAAAATTGACAAGTTTCTCTTCAATAATCCCCCTGAAGAATAATAAGTGATGACTGGGCACGGAATTAATTTCTAACCTGATCCATACGATATTTATCATATTCGGCAGAGATGAACCCGAATGCTGACCAATATTCCAATTCCAAAATTTGGTTGAGAATCTTGATATAATTTTCCTTATCTCCTGTCGTCTTGTAATAATGAGCAACTCCGTATCCTTGAGTTACCAATCCCAGACGATCACCTCCCTCAGCGTTAAGGTCTACCAATTCTGTAGGTAAGATTTCCCCTTTGTACATTTTTATACGCCTGAGATAGCCATCGTTCTCTATGATTTCAATATCATCAGGGATGGCTTCAATCACTTTTAATGCATCATCAGATTTGCCTTGAGCCATATAGGTCATATACAACCAATCTGAGGTGGCCACTTTAAGATCCGGATTAACAGAATATTTCATGCATTCCAGGTAAGCTACTTCAGCAAGAGTATATTCTCCTTTCAGGAAGTAAGCAAGCCCGAGGTGGTAGTAAATATTGAATTGTAGGTTAGATAACGGGATATTCAAAGCATTAGGGAGACCATCCGGCTCAATCTCGATCTCCCGGTCCTCAGCCAATTCTGCTGCTGTGATAAAATCTTCAATGGCATTGTCCACATTTCTTGTGGTAATGAATCGATGACCCCGATGACGAAATAATTCTGGTGCCTCAGGATGTGATTCCATCCCCAGGGTGTAAGTTGCGATGGCTTCATCATGTCGATCTACATAAGCCAATCTTCGACCATACCAGATGATGTTATGCAGGTTGGTTGGATCTTCTTCATAATTCACTCTTGCCACCTCCAGGAGAGAATCTCTTTTAATCATGGTCTCCTCACTATGTTGGATGGAATATAGTGGTTGACCTGACAAAGAATATGCTGAAGGCTCCTGATTGCTGATGACTTCTTGATGTTCTGGTGACTTGCAACCTGAAAGCATGACCAATAGAATAATATTGCTTAAAACGAGGAAATTTTTAAGTGACATTGGAACAAATTTATAGTTCCTCTCAAGGTACTCTAAGTTCGACTTATTTAATAAGAATAATCAGGAAACATACCTGGCTATTAGTGGAATTTATATTGACTTGAAATAGATGATGTCTTAGTTACTCCATGATCTGACCTTCCGCTGCTTCCTCGATCTCATTTATATCATCTCCTGTAAGAGTTGTATCCTGTCTCATCAGATAAAAAACCATATTGAATGCCCTCATCTGACCGCTAAGGATCATGGTGTCACCGGAGAGTTTTTCAATGTTGAAGTTGAAATCGAAATCACCGTCTGATGAAATAACATTTTCCTCAATTGAAAAATTAGACCTGGTAGTTTTTCCTAAAATATTGGTTGAAAGTATGCCTAAACTATCAAAGGCAATAAATCCATCTTCAAGGGTAGTTGTTCTTCTTCCATTCCTTAGTGCATCGAGAATCTCCCACTCTCCTTCAATGGCATCTTCTGCTTCTACCTGGTTGACATCGGATTTACACGACATCACAGCCACTAGACTTAAGAACATTAAGTATAAGAATCCTCTCATTTCTATTTTAACGTTGACCTGGTAAAGTTATAATTAATACTATTAATATCATTTAACGATTAAAATTGTTTTATTATCGCTTTAATTAATCAAATATATATTGAAAATGCCTTACGCAGTCATTTCAGGGGTTTCCTCAGGGATTGGACTTGATGCAACCAGAATTCTAATTGAAAATGGATTCCATGTATTCGGAACTGTAAGAAAAGATTCAGATAAAGAATCATTATTGAATCAGTTTCCTGATCACCTTGACGTACTAATGATGGATGTTACAGACGATGAAGCCATTGAAGCCGGGAGGAAATTTGTAAAGGAAAGCATCGGGGATGAGACTATTAAAGTTCTCATGAATAATGCAGGTATAGCAGTTCCCGGGCCTCTTATGTTGATGTCTGATGAAGAATTTTATCACCAGATCAATGTAAATGTTCTTGCCGTGAGGAAATTTACAAATGCTTTTTTACCCATGCTGGGATTTCAAGAGGATTTCCCACATACTCCTGGGAAGATCATTAACATCAGTTCTGTTTCAGGATTATTTAATAACCCATTCAACGGAGCTTACAGCATTTCCAAGCACGCTCTGGAATCTATGAATGATGTTTATCGTCGTGAGTTATTAAAATTTGGAATTGATGTCATTGCCATTGAACCGGGGCCAATAAAGACCAAAATATGGAATAAAAACATCGGAGGCCTTGATAAATATAAAGACTCCATGTATGGTGACTTATTAAAGAAGGCTGATAAAATGATAGAGCAAGCAGAAGCTGGAGCATTACCTGTAGAAGATGTGTCAAACCTGATCCTGAAAATTGTACAAAGTGATAAACCAAAAACCAGATATATCGTCCATAAGAAACCGTTGCTTTTTAAGATTTTTTCAAAGTGGCTGCCAGATCGTATGCAAGATAGATTGGTGTGGAAGACACTGAATAAGAAGGATGGGAAGTATAGACCGGTGTGATGTAGTGTTAAGTGTTAAGTGTTCAGAGTTTAGTGAAAAGTGGGCAGTTGTGATTTTAAGTGCATCTGGAGTCATTATGTCGAAGGCAGAGCCTTCTTAAGTCGTCGATTAAATGTTCAGTGTTCAGCTAACAGTGCCAGCAGACAGTTGAAATCTTAACTGCATCTGGAGTCATTATATCGAAGGCAGAGCCTTCCTAAGTCGTTGGTTTTGGAAGTTCGATACGCTATTTTCTTAGCTTGTTGAACTTATTCAGATCAATAACTTTTACGATTATAGCAATTGTCTTTTAAATAATGACATTAACTATGCTGCATCACGAGGAGATCATATGGGAAGGGAAGCCGAAATATAAATTCAGGTGGGCTTTCCTGGAGATTTTTGGAGGAGGGAGGTCTTTCTTACTCATGATGCTTATTCCCATCCTTTTAGTCAGTATAACATTTGCATTGATATGGGCGCATGAACATAATGAAATATTACTTGCGGTACTTTTATATTTACTTGTAGTCCTTATCCTATTTGGAACTGAAATTCATAAATATATCCGCAGAAGACACACCCATTACAAGCTGACAGATAACTATGTGATGATCCAGGACTTCTGGTATGGAAAGAAATACCAACATATTATTCACATGGGTGACGTGGTTAAGTTCTACCTCGAAAATTATACTGATAATTGTGGCGTCGTTCATATCTTCTTAAAAGAAAGAGCTCCATTTGTAACTAGAGACTTTTGGAGTGGCACTCCCAGGTTTCATGTAACATTTGAAGATGTATATCCAGCTGATAAAGTACATCTCACTTTACGTATGCATTTACAGGATTGGAAAAGGAGGGAAGGGAAAAGAAATAGGGATTCCTGCTTGTCTGCCTCTGGTAGAAGCTCGACTAGAAGAAGAGATAAGTAAGCCCGAAGCTCAGATAAAGGAGCTTACCAATCCTTCCAGGCTTGGGAATCTCAGATATAAACTTAAAAAACTACCTCACCACAACTTTCTCAACTACTTCCCTGCCAAACTTTTCATTAATTAAATCCTTGATTTTAGTTGTTGACATGGACAGCTCCTGCCGTAACGGCGATGATGTGATATTGATAAAAAGTGTACCCTTAGAGAGGTAAACACTTTTGGTATAGCTGTGGATGTTTTGTCCCATCAATTCCTTCCATACAACTTTCAATCTCTTCTGCAGGAATCCACGTCCCATCTTTTTATTTGAGGACATCAGGTCCTGGATGACATCAGCAATGGGTTTATCTTTTTTGGGAACTATATTTAAGTGCACCTTCATCAATGACAAAGATAGCATAGTCATCCGATATCTGCTCAAGAACAGCTGGAATATCCTTTTCATCCTTGTCTGTAAGGAAAACCTGACCGTAATCCTGATCATGCAATATCTTGAGCAAGTGCCCTACCCGCTCATGATCCAGCTTATCGAATACATCGTCCAATAGTAGAATTGGAGTTTTTCCACTCTTTTCTTTCAGGATTCTATACTGTGCCAGTTTCAGTGATAAAATAAAACTCTTGAGTTGCCCCTGAGATCCGAATGGTTTAAGCAATTGATCATTCATAATAAAGGTAAGATCATCCTTATGTACACCTGCTGTGGTTCTTTGTAGCACCCGGTCTTTTTCTTTTGATTCCTGCATAATGTCAGAGAAGGCTGCATCATTAAGAGAAGATTTGTACATGATCACACACGATTCTCGCTCTCCAGAAATTAAGGCATAATTATCAATAAATAACGGGATCAATTCATCTACAAGTTCATGTCTTTTCTTATGGATGTAAATGGCTGGCTCCTCCATCTGTTCTGTTATGGCATTAAGGAGTTCTTCATTCCAGACCTGCCTTTCGGCAAATGATTTGAGCAATGCGTTCCTTTGCTTTAGCAAGCGATTGTACTTAATCAGCTGATTGGTATAATTTACATCATATTGAATGAGGTTGTGATTCAGGAAATTCCGTCTCGGCTCACTTCCTTCTAATAGCAATTGAATGTCATTCGGTGCTACAATGGTCGCCGGATATCTTCCGATGTGATCGGAGATTCTCTCTACTTTCTTATCATCTATGCTGATTTCTTTTTTCTTTCCGGGAATGATCTTAGCAACAAATTTTTCCTTGCGATCACCAACAGAAATTTTACTTTTAATTCTTATGAACTCCTCCCCTTTTTTTAAGACCAGGCGATCTCCTGATGAGAAATAACTTTTTCCAAGGCAGGTATAATAGATGGCATCCAGAAGATTGGTTTTACCCATCCCATTGAGTCCCAAAATAGCATTCACTCCCGGGCAAAAATCTACATCTATCCGGTTGTAGTTTTTATAATTCTGTAGGGTAATATGTGTTATAAAACAATCCACACCACAAAATACAATTCCACTCTTTAATTACACGATAAAGGGGCATTTGCATATAAATGAAAAGCTCTAGAGTTGCCTGAATTATGAGAAAATTAAAATATTGAAAAACTTTTTATACTCTATATTGATTCTAATTGTAATTTTGATCCCTTATTAAACTTCAATTTCATTACATTATGGCAGGTACAGCAACCAAGAAGAAGTCCACTACCAGGAAGAAAAAGTATTCCAAAGAGATTTATCTCAAATGGTATGAGGTTATGCGAAGGGTTAGAAGATTTGAGGAGGAAACTTTGAGAGCATACTCACAACAGAAGATCCGTGGATTTTGCCATGTATATATCGGACAGGAAGCCATTGCCGCAGGTCTGGTTACTGGCATTACTCAGGAAGATAAAGTAGTGACTGCATATAGACAGCATGGAGTAGCTCTTTCGAGAGGATTATCATCCAGATCGTGTATGGCTGAGTTATTCGGTAAGGTAACAGGATGTGTTAATGGGAAAGGAGGAAGCATGCACTTCTTCAGCAAGGAGCACAATTACTTTGGAGGAAATGGTATTGTAGGCGCTCAGATTCCTATAGGAACAGGAATAGCTCTTGCAGAACAATACAGAGGTAGTAAGAATTTATGTGTAACCATGTTTGGTGATGGAGCAGCAAGACAAGGGTCTCTTCATGAGTCATTCAACATGGCGATGACATGGAAATTGCCTGTCTTGTACATATGTGAGAACAATCAATATGCCATGGGTACCTCGGTAGAGCGTACGAGTAATGTTCAGGATCTTGCAACCCTTGGTTCAGCTTACCACATGCCTTCTGAGCAAGTTGATGGAATGAGTCCTGAAGCGGTCCATGAGGCATTTGAGCGGGCTTCTAAGCATATCAGAGCTGGTAAGGGTCCATATTATCTGGAGATCAAGACTTACAGGTATAGAGGACACTCTGTTTCAGATCCCGCCAAATACAGAACCAAAGAAGAGCTGGAAAGCTATAAGCAGCGTGACCCTGTTTTAATGACAGAGCAGAAAATATTAAATGAAAAAATCGCTACAGAAGCGGAAATAGAAGATATCAAGATGGCCATTGAGGATGAAATCAAGGATGCTGTAGAATTTGCAGAAGCATCTGACTGGCCATTGCCATCTGACTTGTACGAAGATAATTACGTACAGAAAGATTATCCATTTATAACTGATTAACAAGAAACTAAAAGAGAGATATGCCACTAAAATGCGGTATCGTAGGACTTCCCAATGTAGGGAAGTCCACTTTATTTAATGCCCTCACTTCTGCCAAAGTTCTGGCAGCTAATTATCCATTTGCTACCAAGGATCCTAATATAGGAGTTATTACTGTTCCTGATGAAAGGCTTGATAAATTAAATGAAATTGTACAACCGAAGAGCCTGGTTCCCACTACAGTAGAGATTCTTGATATTGCGGGATTGATTAAAGGTGCCAGTAAAGGAGAAGGACTTGGAAATCAATTCCTTGCTAATATCAGGGAAGTTGATGCCATTGTTCATGTAGTGAGGTGCTTTGAGAATGACAATGTCATCCATGTGGATGGAAGTGTCGATCCTGTAAGAGATAAAGAGATCATTGATACAGAGTTGATCTTTAAAGATCTCGAAACACTGGAAAAAAGACTGGAAAAACTTAGGAAACAAGCTAAAACAAATAAAAAGGAAGACCTCCAGAATGTGGAAACTGCAGGGCAGATCATTGCTCATCTTGAACAAGGAAAACCTGCCCGTTCTTTTCCGTACAATGAATTTCAGGAGGAATTATATAAGGATTTGCACCTCCTTACTGCTAAATCCATCTTGTATGTCTGTAACGTCGATGAAACTGCTGTTGTAGAAGGAAATGAACATACACAACGATTTATGGAAGCTGTGAAGGATGAGCCTGCCGAAATAATTCTTGTGTGTGCTGGTATTGAAGAGGAGATTGCTCAGCTTGATGATATGGAAGAGCGTATAGAATTTGTCCAGGAAATGGGATTAAGTGAGCCTGGTGTGAATCGATTGATCATGGCAAGCTATAAATTGTTGGATCTTATTACCTATTTCACTGCCGGTGAAAAAGAAGTAAGAGCATGGACAATCAAGCGAGGCACAAAGGCTCCAGGAGCTGCGGGTGTTATTCATACCGACTTTGAAAAGGGTTTTATACGTGCAGAGGTTATCAAGTATGATGATTACGTTAAGTTTGGGTCAGAAGCAGCTGTGAAGGAAGCAGGAAAGATGCATGTAGAAGGAAAAGAATATGTCGTAAAGGATGGAGATTGCATGCACTTCAGGTTTAATGTTTAAAAATTGTTTCCTCATACTTTTGGGTGAAGATTTCTATATTTAACGGATATACCTTGCAGGCAGAGTTAAAAATATACTGTCATGCAATTTTTTAAAAGAACTATTTTCACCATTTCTCTTCTCACTTGCTTATCATCCATTATCTGGGGCAACAATGTTCAGGTAAGTAATGTCAGTTTTAATCCTATAGGGAATGCAGGTCAAATAACTTTTGACATCTCTTGGGAAAACAGTTGGCGTCAGGGAATCAACGATCAATACCACGATGCAGTTTGGGTATTTGTGAAATTTGCACCCAATGGAGGTCCACAATGGTTGCATGCTGATATCCAGGTAACATCCAGTGGCTCAAATATTGAAGTTCTTGAACCCAATGATTTAAAGGGTGCCTTTATAAGAAGAGCTAACCAGGGGATGGGGACTGTACCAGTAAGTTCAGTAACATTTGATGTTAACAACAATACAGGCCTCTATCCTGATTTTAAGGTTTTCGCAATTGAAATGGTTTATATTCCTCAGGGACCATTCTATCTGGGAGATGGGGCATCAGACGGGAGATTTCATGTTGGGAATGATGTGAACCAACCCTATTTAGTTACCAATTCGGCGGCATTAAAAATTGGAACTTCTAGTACTGAAATTAATTCACTTGTTAACACCCCACCTATTGACATTCCAGCCACTTACCCCAATGGGTATGATGCATTTTATTGTATGAAATATGAAGTGACACAGGGACAATACATAGAATTTTTACACACACTCGACAGAGGACAACAGAACAATCATACAGCAACCGATATTTCGGGAACAAACATTACCAATGTATACGTGATGTTGAATTCCACAACGAATCTGGGCAGAAGACAAGGGATTAAATGTCCAGCCATCCTCACTACGAGTAGCCCTGTTGAGTTTTATTGTGATTTTGATAATGACAATATAGGAAATGAGATCAACGATGGGCAAAACATAATAACCAGGCACGTTAATGACGATGACTATTATGCTTACCTGGACTGGGCTGCACTTAGACCGATGACCGAGCTGGAATATGAAAAAGCATGCAGGGGGCCACTTCCTCCAGTTGCTAATGAAATGGCATGGGGATCAACGGTCTTTACTAATTTTAACACATTGGACATTACTAATCCAGGAAGTCCTGATGAATCAGTAAGCCAGGCAGGTACATCAGCAGGAATAATTTCAAACAATTCTGCAACAACGGCTTCGATGAGAGCAGGATTTGCTGCTACCCCGTCCAGTTCAAGAACATTATCAGGAGCAGGTTATTATGGAGTACTGGACCTTTCAGGAAATGGAAATGAGGTTACCATATCAGCTGCAACCACAGGATCATTACACTTTACAGGTGTGCTGGGCGATGGAATGCTGGATCCCCAGGGCTTGGCCAATGAAGCCGATTGGCAAGGGCGAAGTGAAATGATACGAGGATTGCTGAGTACTGGTAGCAATCACACTGTATCAGATAGGTTTTCTTCAGGTGGATTAGGTTCGCCCAGGATCGATATAGGTGCAATCAGGGGAGTAAGACAGTTTTAAAAAAGATGAATATGAAACTGACATTCATTTTACTCATGTTAGCAACTGCTGTAAACGCTCAACCTATAAATTATTCGGGAGGAAATGGGGATGGAAGTTTTGTTGCAATACTCATCGATAATGGATCACTATATTCCAATGGGTTCTCTGATGGAGCTTCTACAGCAGAGTATAAATCATCTGGTTCAGTGTATCGAGGAGGATCCTTTGATGGATTTAATACAAGTAATTTATACAACCCAAATTCATTTTATGCGGGAGCCGATTCAGATGGGTTTTCTACAGATGTTGCCTATTTTTATTTTGTATGGGATGGATCTACAGGTACAGGCTGGAATATTGCCAGTAATTGGCAGACTAATGCCATACCTACTGAAGAGCGTAGAGTCAGAATTCCTGCAGGAGTTCCTAGTTTCCCGTACCTAAATTCCGGAACACTTAAGGTAGGAAGTGATACAGGCACAGGAACCTTTCAAGCCAAAGAAATCATCATCGAACCGGGTGCATTAATGATCGCCAGGATCAACAATTTTATCGAGAATTATGGATTGATCTGTATCGAAGGTGTCTTGGAGTTAAGGAATTCTAACCCGCTCGCTTTCAGGAATTTAAATGAGGCCACTTTATTGATCAAGTCAGGAGGTGAACTGAGGACCAATTATTAATTTTTACAGTGCTATCTTTGTCTTCAAGTGTCAAAATTTCAGTATATCGCTTTTCATAAGCCTTATGGGGTCTTATCACAATTTACCAGGGAGCATCCTGATCACGTTACTCTTGCTGACTACCTGAAGGACATCGATAAAGACATCTATCCTGTAGGTCGACTGGACAAAGATTCTGAAGGATTATTGATCCTGACCAATGACAAATCACTTACAGAATATCTTCTTAACTCCAGGAACCGACACCCCAGGACTTACTGGGCTCAAGTGGATGGAGCAATCACTCCTGATGCCATTGAACAATTAAAAAGGGGTGTAGTGATCAGGCCTCGTAAGATAACATACACTACCCTTCCCTGTGAGGTAAAGAAAATAAAGTCTCCATCCATCCCAGATCGGGATCCTCCCATCCGATATCGGAAAGAAATACCTACCTCCTGGATTAAGATGACTCTTGTGGAAGGTAAGTATCGTCAGGTGAGGAAGATGTGTGCTGCGGTGGGCTTTCCGGTACTAAGATTGCTAAGGGTTAAGATCGGAAATTTGAAATTAGAAGGATTGGATCCGGGTGATTATCGGATGATTTCCAAAGAGGATATTATTTAATATTGATGTACTGATTGAGTCGATCTACTACTTTTTTAAAAGCAAAATAATAAACCACAGGGTTTCACAGAGTCTGGCACAGAGTTTCGCAAAGCATTCTACTCTGCGTGACTTTGTGCTGTACTCAGCATACTCTGTGGTTAAATAAATGGTTTACTCTTACATGCAATATTAGCATTGACTTAAAGCAAATATCTAAAAAGCATACGTCGATATCTGTAATCCATCTTCATAAGTGACATGCTCGATTAATGACATAGATACTTGATTCTGACTTGAACCAAAAAGTGGTATGCCTTCTCCTTGAAGAAATGGATTCAATTTGATCTTTAAAATATCAATCATGCCATGATCCATTAACCAACCGGCGAATATTCCACCACCACATAGATAAATATCAGTAGCTTGTTCTTCCTTCAATTGCTTTACGATCTCGATGTCCCTGGGTACCACTTTCACATTTGGATGACAATCCTCTAGCTGTATGGATTGTGAAAAGATATAATGTTTCATATGTGGATAAGCCGGTTGTCCGGGTTTCAAGCCATATTGATATCCGAATTCATATGTGTTCTTGCCCATGATTACAGTATCGAAATCCTGCAGATCTTTCAGGTACTGATCCACTCCTTCACCTCCAGTGGCAAAACCACTGATATCTCCATCAGGGCCTGAAATAAATCCATCGAGAGAAGTAGCTACGTAGTAAATGATGTTTCTCATAATACAGCTTCATTTTGATGCGGAGAACAACACTTCTTATATTGAACCCTTTATTCAACAATTAAATTAAGAAATCTTTTAATGAAAACATGCAAACTTTGAAAGATCCAATAATCGTTTAATTATTGTTCATATCAATATAATCTATAAATGAAACACTTCTTATTTCTAATAATTACATCATTACTTTATTCTGCAAATTCTGAAGCTCAGAGCCCCTCAGGTATTCAATCAAGTTTTTTCGCAATCATTGTGGAAGATCTGGATGTTTCATCAGAGTGGTACCAGAAGATACTAGGTTATGAAGTTTCTAAAACATTTATCTCAGAAGAAAGAGGAATCGGCCAGGTCAACCTTCAAAATGAAGACAATAACATAGAACTCATTGAATTGGGTTCTGCAGTAAACCCAAGGAATGCTGTCCCGGGTTACTCTCATAAAACAAGGTTGACGGGAATATTTAAGGTTGGTTATATTGTAGACGATTTTGATAAGTGGGTATTACATTTGCATAGGCACAAAGCAGAGTTATCCGGAAATGTAGTTACAGATCCTGTGAGTGATAAACGTATGGTGATTCTACTGGATCCTGATGGAAACCGGATTCAGATTTTTGAAAGATAACTTATAGATAACTCATCAATTCTCAATATTACAATCCCCTGTTACAGACATTTGCCCTGAGCTGGTATTGCGGATTGCGTCTTGCCCAGCATTGTGAATGACGGTCATATCATCTAGTATGAGAATGCCTTCATTTATAATGGCCTGTGTTGATGAAGAAGATGATTGAATGGTGAAGCCCCGAAGTGTAAGACTTACTCCCGGCAAGACATGGAATATTGGATTGTTACCGGACGCATTTAAGGTAATATTATCAACCGGGTCAGCTTCAATGATAAGGTTTCTTCTTATGGTCTGCCCAATATCCTGAAAATTGATGGTCTGCCCTGAAATGAAACCTGAAAGCGTTACAGTTCCTCCATCTTCTGCACAAGCGATTCCAGCATCCAAGGTTCCCGGGCCACGTGCATCAGTTACAGCAACCAAAGTATTACATGCACCTGGAATGAGAGTAAATAGTCCATGAGATCGATCTGAAGCTATAATGGTACCAGATGGCAGGTATGGATACACGCCCCAGCACCCCGGAAATCCGGAGGAGTAATCATCATTCTCAGGATAGGTATCATAATAGCTATCGAGGGTTAATGTATTGAGATCCAGGACCTGCACTCCATCATGATAAAATGAAATGTAGGCCTTATTACCCAGCACATATGGATTGTGGGGTCTTTTCCTATCCAGATTGCCAGCATCCTGACATTGATGCAATGGTTGTTTCCATTGTGCGATTTTCACCGGAGCAGTAGGAACAGATTGATCGACAATATATATTCCTGGATTGCCCCCTATCTCCGTTGCGACTACAGCTTTATCATCATTATCAAAATTCCAGCTGCTGTGTACATAACCTCCATCGAAGAAGGAACTCGGTAGGGATCCGATTACATCTACATTGTTTTTGTCATTCATATCCCAGATAAAATATCCGGAATATCCATGTCCACAATAAGCAATATTATCTTTTACGAAGATATCATGAATGTATAGGGTATTAGTTCCACTTGAAATGGTATCCAGGTCATAACATCCCCACAAAGTGGGATTAGCGGGGTCTGTCAATTCATACACACATATATCCATTGCTCCAGGCATTCCTACTGCATATAGCCTCGCATTGGCTTCATCGATAAATATGTTATGACATCTTCCAAATTCAGTAGTCAAAGAATTTACCTGAGGAGCCGACAGAGGCAGGTTGGATAAATCGTATATAACCACACCATGAAAGGTGTTTGTTCCATTATCGGTAATTGAATACAAATAATCTCCATATACTTTAAAATCTCTCCATGTTGATATATCCCCTTGCCATATGGAAACTACTGTCTGGATTTTATATGGGTCGGTTACATCCTCGATAAATATACTGTCTCGCCTTCCGATGATTGCATATTCTTTTCCTCCGGAGGCGTAACCCCACAGATCACTGAATGCAGAAGTAGAAGGATGATCCATATGATCAAGAACAATAAGATCATCTGATTGAGGTGGTGGGCATGATTGTCCTTCGAGTTCAAGACAGCATGACAATGCAATAAAAAGGGAGAAGCATATTATGCGTCTTAAATTTGAAGTATGTATGTTAATATCCATAAGCGGACGAAATATATAACTATTAGCCAGAAAGATTGGGATTGATGTTATCAATATAGCCAGAACATCGCCTGACTTACACATAACCACATTTTTGGATTAAGTGTTGCGTCTTATGATGAGAACTTCGCCACTACTGAAATCCATCCATGCGAAGTCATAGACATTGTGGTACATCTTATTGTGCTTGTTGATGTGGATTCCGGTACAGTAGGAATAGTTGAACTTCTTTTTGTCGAGGATGAATTTTGGCACTTTCTTCTGGTATGCATTTTTGCCCATTATTTCCAGAAGGATAGACCGGTTTCTATGTAATATCTTATCAATATTTCTGGTGGTATTCCTGGTTGCGATGTTCAGCTTCTGATGATAAGTAGATTTACATTTAACCGTACAGAATACTTTATCTGACCTTCCGGCAAATGGATGTTTACATAGTTTACATGTCTTTCTCATAATGATGCTATTCAGTTCATTTCAAATATGATTATTCTCTTTCAATCTTTCTGAAAAAAGGGATGAATGGTAGCTGTGGGTTTCCCTGTGACATGAATATTGTACAAAAATGGGCGTATAAATGTATTTAACGGTTAATAACGGTTGCTAACCGTTATCATACGACTATCCACATAAACACTTGAAAATGTGTCGGCTGTGCCATTAGATTTGTATCATGATTCAAGCATGTGAAGAACAATTAATCAGAAAGCGGTACAGTTACAATACCAGGAAGACTTACTTGTATTTTCTTAAATCCTACTATTATTATTGTGAAGAGAATAAGCTGGATTTAAATCAAAAATCTTCTGTCAAAGCATTTATTTTTGAACTTGTTAAAAAAGGTGGCTCCAGGTCTGCTCAAAATCAAGCAATCAATGCCCTTAAGTTTTACTTTGAAAAAGTATTGGGACAGGAAAAGCAGTATTATGAATTTGATCGTCCCAGGCAGGAATTCAGATTACCAGAAACACTCACACAAGAAGAGGTAAAAAAGCTATTCCATGTCATCAACAATCTTAAGCATAAAACCATTCTTGTTACCATCTATAGTTTAGGTCTAAGGGTTGGAGAACTCATTAATCTCAGAATTTCAGATTACAATAAGGAAAAAAGTTATATCCGCGTTGTACAATCCAAGGGCAATAAGGATCGCATAGTTCCTGTTCCGCCCAGGCTTAAATCAATGTGGAGAAAATACTATATAAAATACCAACCCTCGATA
The DNA here is from genome assembly GCA_013002995.1 of Saprospiraceae bacterium. Classification (GTDB taxonomy): domain Bacteria; phylum Bacteroidota; class Bacteroidia; order Chitinophagales; family Saprospiraceae; genus JABDLO01. The sequence goes on from JABDLO010000103.1 coordinate 28,188, forward strand.
TATCTCATTGAAGGTCAGAAAGGGGAAGGTCATCCATATAGCCGGGAAAGTGTCCAAAAGATCCTTAAACGAGCATGTAAGAAGGTAGGAATTAAAAGGAAGGTTACAACACATACTTTAAGGCACAGCTATGCCACTCATTTAATGAATAACCATGTAGATTTACGGACGATTCAGGTTTTACTTGGCCACAATTCCCTTAAGACAACTCAGATTTATACCCACCTTACGGATCGCAGAATTTTAGACACACCATCTCCATTGGATTTCTTACATTAGTGTATAAACGTAATAATTACGTTTACATAGATGTTATCTCACATGTTAAATTAAGTCTGTGTTTTTCTTGCCAACCAAACATGTTCCGTTACAGGTGCCGCTTCATTCAATCTTGATTTTCTTACACCGCGGCAGTCTCCTCCTGGGAGAAGTTCTTGT
>JABDLO010000254.1 GCA_013002995.1 Saprospiraceae bacterium
GTACTATGGTGGAGCTTGAAAGAGTTATTAACAGACATGAAGGAGGAGAATTAGATATAGCTGTTAGAGCCACAAGAATTTTCAAATTGGAATGGTTTTTTGATAATCTGAAGGACAAGCTCTATCCTGGTGGAGAAATTGAATGGGCCAGTCTTGAAGATCAGGAAATTTCAGAAGTAGTTTTAGCTGAATTCAAAGCTCTTATGGATCTAAAAAAGCCTGAGGAGACAATTGAGTTACCAAATAGAACGTTTGGAGTAGCGGCTTCATTAAATCTTCGGACCAAAGAGAAGTTGGAACTAGTCCAGATGAAATCTTCCGTAAGCCAGAATAAGATGTTATTAAGTCACATTAGACTACATACGGCTATTGCTCGACAGGAGAATAACAATCAATTTAACTTCAACCTTAATTAGCCCATTAAGGGTGCATCCTACATATTCCTTCGATACTGTCCTCCAACATGGAATAACGCGTTGGTAATCTGACCAATAGAGCAAGCTTTAGTAGCTTCCATCAATGTTTCGAATATGTTTCGGTTGTGTAAGGCAGCTTCTCTGACATCCTGCAGCATTCCTTCACGAATCCCCTCATTAGATCCATGTACAAGTTTTAGTGTATGGATCTGGTTTTCTTTTTCTTCAGGGGTGGCCCTAATTACCTCTTCAGGGATAACAGTAGGTGATCCCTTGGAATTTAGGAAAGTATTCACACCGATAATGGGTAGTTTACCATCATGTTTTAAGGTTTCATAATACAGACTTTCTTCCTGTATTTTTCCTCTTTGATACATAGTCTCCATGGCCCCAAGTACTCCTCCTCGTTCTGTTATTCTATCAAACTCTATTAATACCGCTTCCTCAACCAGATCTGTTAATTCCTCAATTATGAATGAGCCTTGAAGAGGATTTTCATTTTTAGTTAATCCTAGTTCTTTATTGATTATTAGCTGGATAGCCATGGCTCTTCGAACCGAACCTTCGGTAGGAGTGGTTATCGCTTCGTCATAAGCATTTGTGTGCAAGGAGTTACAGTTGTCGTAGATAGCATACAATGCCTGCAATGTGGTACGGATATCATTAAAATCGATTTCCTGCGCATGCAAAGATCTTCCTGAGGTTTGAATATGGTATTTAAGCATTTGAGCCCGTTCATTGGCTCCATACTTTTGTTTCATCGCTTTTGACCATATCCTTCTTGCCACACGACCAATCACCGCATATTCAGGATCAACGCCATTTGAGAAGAAGAAAGAAAGATTTGGGCCAAATTTGTTGATATCCATACCTCTGCTGATATAGTACTCAACGTATGTGAATCCATTTGCAAGGGTGAATGCGAGCTGGGAGATAGGATTGGCACCTGCCTCAGCGATATGATATCCACTTATCGATACACTATAAAAATTACGTACATTATTTTCAATGAAATATTCCTGAACATCTCCCATCAACCTTAGAGCAAATTCAGTAGAAAAAATACAGGTATTTTGTGCCTGATCTTCCTTAAGAATATCTGCTTGTACTGTACCTCGAACTTTCGATAATGTTTCAGCTTTAATTTTATTGTATATCTCAGGTTTAAGGACATCATCTCCCGTAAGCCCGAGAAGTAAGAGACCCAGGCCATTATTTCCTTCTGGCAGATCCCCAAAGTAGGTAGGTCTTTCTATGACCTGATCATCATATTTAGACTTAAATTGAGCTTCAACCTCTTTTTCAAGGCCATTTTCCTTTATATATCTTTCGCACTGCTGGTCTATAGCAGCATTGAGGAAATAGCCAAGCATCATTGGAGCGGGTCCATTTATTGTCATACTGACAGACGTGGAAGGATCACAAAGATCAAATCCAGAATACAATTTTTTTGCATCATCAAGACAACATACAGAAACTCCTGAGTTGCCAATTTTTCCATAGATATCAGGTCGATAATCCGGATCATTCCCATAAAGGGTAACAGAATCAAAAGCAGTTGAGAGTCTTTTTGCAGGCATCCCAATACTCACGTAGTGAAATCTTCGATTGGTTCTCTCCGGCCCTCCTTCACCGGCAAACATCCTGGTAGGATCTTCACCTTGTCTTTTAAATGGAAATATGCCAGCGGTATATGGAAATTCTCCGGGAACATTTTCCCTGAGACACCATCTTAATATATCTCCCCAACCTTCGTACTTAGGTAAAAGAACTTTTGGAATCTTTATATGACTAAGGGATTCACTATGTGTCTCAACTGAAATATCCTTGCCTCTGACTTGATAAATATACTCGGGTGCATGGTATCTTATTTGGTTTTCCTCCCAGCTATCAATTATCTGCTTATTTCGTGGATCAAAATCTAATTCAAGATTTTGATAGGCTTCTTCCAGACTTTTGATTATCCGATCTTTGTCATCAATAGAAGAATCTTCTAATGACTTAATGGATTTCCTGTATCCATAAAGTTTTTGTGCAATCTGGCATTGTTCATTGACCCATTCTTCATAGTTCCGGTTGCTTTCCGAGATCTCAGATAGGTAACGTGACCTGCTTGGAGGAATTATAAAGTATTTTTCAGAAATGTCTTTACTGGTTTGAAAGTTTGATTTGAGTTGTGCCCCACTCTTTTCAACGATCACATCCATAAGTCCCTTATAGAGATTATTCATTCCGGGATCATTAAACTGAGATGCTATTGTGCCATATACCGGTAAGTCACCTTCCTCGGCTTCCCATAGTTGATGGTTCCGCTGGAATTGTTTCTTTACATCTCTCAGAGCATCCTGAGCTCCCCTTTTATCGAATTTGTTCAATGCTATTACATCAGCAAAATCTAGCATGTCGATTTTCTCCAATTGCGTAGCAGCACCATATTCTGGAGTCATGACATAAAGGCTTACATCGGAATAGTCAATGATCTCTGTATCAGACTGCCCAATTCCTGATGTTTCAAGAATGATGAAATCAAATCCTGCAGCTTTCAGTATTTGAAGTGCTTCACCGATGTGTGCAGATAAGGCCAGATTGGACTGCCTTGTGGCCAAAGA
>JABDLO010000153.1 GCA_013002995.1 Saprospiraceae bacterium
TCAACTTCATAAGGAAGCAAATCCTGGAGAATAAGCGGCAATAATACTTGTATTCCGCTTCCAATAGCAGCCCCAACCAAAACACTTAATAAACCAAGTGAAATGATCTGGGCAAAATATATGGTAAAGGCATCACTTCCTTTCATACCCAGACATCTTAATACAGCAATAGAGCTGATCTTATTTTTTACATAAATCAATACACTACTTGCTACACCAATGCATGCAAGAAGCAAGGAAACCAATGCTACCAGATTAAGAAAATTGTTTAATGATGAAAAAGCTTCCTCCAGATCTTCTTTTCGATCTTCAATGGTAGTAATACGCATGGATTCATTCCTGAAAGATCTGTTTCTCTTACTTTTCCAATCTTCTTCATCAAAGTCTTCTGGTACCTTTTTATAAATAGCATAATCTACAAAACTACCGGGTTGGACCAATTCAGTTACATCCAACATTGACTTAGGGATATACACCGTAGGTGCAAAAGTACTTCCGGCACCCATCGAACCAAATGTACTTTGTAATCTTCCTTCAATTATAAAAGTGTATTTACCTAATCGTATGCTATCCCCTTTTTCAAGGTTATATTGAAACATCATGCCTTCGTCAACGAGGGCTGTGTTGTTTTTTCTGAAATCAACAGCTGCTTCTTTAGGGACTGACATCAATGTACCATAGAAAGGGAAATTTCCTTCCAGGGCCTTTATTCTTACGAATTGGCTTTCTTCTGTCTCAGGTAAGAAAGCCATAGAGAATAACTCAGATTCACTCGCGCTTTCACCAGGTATAGAATCCAGAATGGAGACATAGGCACTGTCAATTGGTCGGTTACTGGTGATAACAACATCGGCACCCAATAAAGTCTTGGCCTGATCATCGATGTCATCCACCAGGTTGTAGTTGAAGGAATTGATGGCAACAAGGGCGGCTACTCCAAGTATAATGGCTGACATGAAGAGAACGAGTTTGCCTCTGTCCCTTCGACTATCCTTGAGAGCTGTTCTTAATAGAAAACCTAGTTTACCCATGATTCTCTACTACTTCAGGTGATGATATTTTCTCATCAGAGACGATGTGGCCTCCACGGAGCTTGATGATCCGATCCGTCTTCTGTGCCAATTCCATATCGTGAGTAACGATGATGAGTGTCGTTCCTTTTTCTTTATTCAGTGTAAAGAGAAGGTCTTCAACCATATGGCTGGTATCATCGTCCAGGTTCCCGGTAGGTTCATCTGCAAATAATATCTCAGGTTCATTGCTAAACGCTCGTGCAAGAGATACTCGTTGTTGTTCACCACCAGATAACTGGCTCGGATAATGAGTCAATCGATCTCCTAGTCCAACTCTTGTTAATAATTCTTTTGCTTTATCGGAAGCCCCTTTAGCTTTTCCCTGGATTTCAAGTGGTATGGTCACATTTTCAATGGCAGTCAGCGTAGGAAGTAATTGAAAGTTCTGAAAGATAAATCCGACCTTTTTATTTCGGATTTCTGCTTTTTCATCTTCCGATAATCCACTGATCTCAGATCCACATAATTGAACAGATCCTGAACTAGGTTTGTCAAGCCCGGCACACAATCCAAGGAGCGTAGTTTTTCCTGATCCGGAAGGACCGACAATTGACAGTATTTCACCTGCCTCAACCTGAAAAGAAACGTCTTCAAGGACGGTCAATTCCCGGTTGACACCTTTGTATTTTTTAGTAAGGGATTTTACATCAAGTATCATCTAGTACAGTTTTCATGGAGATAAACCGTGCAATAGTAATGATTGTTGCAACATCAGAGGTCAATTTACCGATAATTCCAGCCTTTTCATCCACGTATGGTAGGACGGGATAAATTATCATGTGTAATTCAATCTTTTTGGATACAACCATGTCAATATAATTTGAGTTTATTCAATGAGTGAATTCTTGATAAAGACGATGGAAAGATGGAAATGTTAAATTTGCATTCAAATATTTAATGGATGAAGCAATTATTCTTTTTAATGATATTAATGGCTGGGCTTTGGTCCTGTTCCGGAAACAAGAAAAGTGAGACAAAGGTAGAAGGAAACCAGGTTTCCGATACGAAAGAGGAAGTAAAGGATGAAGCCAAACCAGCACCAAAGACCATAGTGTTTTTTGGTAATAGCCTGACAGCTGGATTGGGATTGGATAAGTCTAAAGCATTTCCGGCATTGATCCAGGATCGGATTGACTCACTCGGACTTGATTATACCGTTGTTAATGCCGGATTGAGTGGAGAGACCAGCTCTAATGGTGCTTCAAGGATTGATTGGGTATTGAGTCAGAAGGTTGATGTTTTTGTGCTGGAGCTAGGAGCAAATGATATGCTGAGAGGCCTGGATGTAAAATCCACAGAGGAAAGTCTTGGTGAGATCCTCCAATCAGTTCAGACCAAATACCCGAATGCTCAACTACTCATTTGCGAAATGCTTGCCCCTCCCAATATGGGACCTGAATATGTCAGTGAGTTTCAAGGACTATACAAAAGACTGGCTGAGAAGTATAATGCTGGATTCATTCCTTTCTTTCTTGCTGGTGTCGCAGAAAATCCCGATGAATTGACCCTGGATGGAAAACACCCCACTGCTGAAGGACAGAAGATCGTAATGGAGAATGTGTGGGCAGTGCTGAAGGATTATTTATAAGATTAAAAGGCTAAAAGGCTAACGGTTAAAGGTTCTAAAACCAGAAACTTGAGTGGTAAATTGGTATGATATTCTTGCAAAGGCGCAAAAGGCCGCAAAGTTTTTTTTAAAACAACACTGTTTGTTTTAGGCTTCCCAGCTTAAACCGGATATGATTGTAGAGGCTGTGCCTCGGATTCAAAGTTTCTCGGTATTAATTGAGTGAAAAAGTCGTATTGTCGAGGCAGAGCCTCTCAAAGCGTATTGAAATGAAGCCCGGAGGCTTAATTTAACGGGGAGTGTTTTTTTAAATTAAGTTGATAATATTGATTTGAAGCAAATGCCTACCAAAGACAGGTAGGCTTCAAACAGCGAAGTAAAAATATTTAAAAGGCCAATTGCTACTCTAACACCGTAAATGTCAATCCTGCTTTTTCCTGTAAGCGATCAAGGATGGCGTCACCCATTGCTGTGGAAGGAGTCAATACACCTCCATTTGCAATGCCGTTGTCGCCATCCTTGGCGAGACACACCGCACATTCTCCAATCATCTTGGAAGTAGAACCATAACCGGGATCCATATCTCCTTTAACGCTTCCAACGATGGTAGATTCACCATTGTTGAATCCGAAAAGCCTGGCACTGAAGAAGCCTTCTTCCCTTGCTTTTTTATTGGGTCCTTCTCCTGGCTTTGGGAGGAATTTATCGAGGACTCCTTTCAGAAATGATCCTGGTTTAGCAGCGATCATTACACCCAGGCTCAAGGCATTTCCAGTTGCTTTCATTCTTCCTTTAAAATCCTTTCCCGTCATGATGGCTTCGTTGTATTGAAAATCCTTACCGTAAGGGAAATCAGATAGGGCATGAGAACGCCTGACAATTTTGGTATTGATTGCTGCCATCACAAAAGGTGTGATCCATGAATTGGTTTCTTTCTCGAATAAAACCGTCTGTAAGTCTCTGCCATCTGGTCCTTCAAAAGCAGGATCTGGATTTAATCCGTAAGGATTGGTCAATACCTTCCATATGCTTTTGTCTTTTGCAGCTTCCTTCATGACATTACTCAGGCTGGCATAAGTTCCACCACTGAACCCTCCTTTGGCAGCTTTCAATCTGAATCGAATCTCATCGCAATGGTTTCCGGTCTTTGCCCTGGCCATTTTCTGAAGGTAATAGACCCCCATATCAGAAGGTATAGAATCGAAGCCGCAGCAATTAACGATCTTAACACCTTTGGCGGAAGCCTCTTCCTGATGCGCATCTATCATCTTCCTGATCCATTGCACTTCCCCTGCCAGATCACAATAATGACAATGATTGGCCACGCATGAAGCGACGAGGTCAGAACCATACAAGGCATAAGGACCGACTGTAGTACACACCACTTTTGCTTGGGAAGTCATGGCATCCAGTGAACCTCGTTGTGAACTGTCAGCCACGATAATGTCTACACCCTCCAGATCTAGTGAGTCATGGATGGATTTTAACTTGGTCATATTACGTCCTGCAACAGCCCAATTAAGGTCCTTGCCTATACCATAAGTGTTCTTGAGGTATTCAGCAACAAGACGTCCTGTAAAACCCGTGGCACCCCATACGACAACGTCATATTTTTTATCTTTTGTCATGCTTCAATGATTATGGTATGATTATCAAATGTGACCGTATCTCCAGCCCTTAATTTCTTTCCGGGTCTGAGTTCCTCTTCCCCATTAACATAAATACCGCCTTCTTTAATGATGTATTTAGCTTCTCCACCTGAGTTCACCAAATCCATCAATTTGAGCAGATTCTTCAATTCAACATATTCGTGACTCCCCAGCTTGAAGTTTAGAGAATTATCGTTCTTCTTCATAATACAATTTATAATATTTTCTTCCTGCATCATCCACTCCTTTTTCGATCATACTTCGATTTCCATGAATGTACACATGAAAGTTTTTATCCAGTTTCAATACTGATTTAAATACTCGAGATTGATTTTTTACAGCAGTCAGGTTGATAGAAAACTGATCTTGTGTTTTGATATTTCTTTCTTTGTTAAATTCTTCCTGGAAGTCCTTGAACTCTTCTACCAATGCTTCTTCCTGGAAAACTTTCCTGGAATAACTCCCTCTTTCAAAAGTTTCTTCACCCTGGAGGTATTCCTTGGACCTTTGAAGAATATATGCTTCATCTGCCTTGTCTATATCATATAATGGTTTTACCCGATCTTTAATGAATTGCTTGGTGGCCTGGATGGTATTCTTGGTCTGATGATACGTATCCGATAAGGGGCGGATGTTTAAAAAATCCTGCATCCAGAATTGAGCGTCTTTTTCACGATTGGACCGATCCAGGGCACAGATGCGATAACCATTTTCTTCATCCGTATTAAATATCACGCAAGCTTTATCCAATTTATCTAATTGGATGCCCTCGTCAACTTTTAACTCATATTCTCCAGTTGAATAATTCATTTTTATAAATGGAGCCTTATTTTCTGATTTGAATATGCAGATGGCTTGCGTCAATTCATCTTCAATGAGAACATCCTGTACCATTGCGATCATCAGGTCACCGGATTTAATATTAGGATGTGAAGAATGATCATAGAGATATTTGGCAATAGAAACTGAATGGTCCAATAATTCTTCTCCTGAAAATAAGCCTTTACACCATTGGAACATTGGATTCATTGTATGATCACCATTGCTAAACTGGAATGTGTAATACTCCGGTTCTTTGAAGGAGTCAAAAAAATATTGTCTCAATGATTCATGAAGCACATCGCCGACTAATGGGATTTTCTTATCGGTCAGTTTATATCCTTCCTGATCTGATTTCCTTCCTATGTGATGAGCATACAACTCCAGTATTTCTGCCTCCGTATGTCCTATCATGATTATTTCTTTTTCTTCTTCTTTTTAGGGTGGTCTTGTGAGACCATGGATTCAATATCCTCCATTGTTAGAGTTTTTTCTTTTGAAAAATCCTTTACTTCCTGGTAGTCGTCTTGCTCGATGTGAAGCTCCGCGATAGGATCTCCCAGGTATTCTTCTATGGCTTGTAATTGTTCCTCTTCGTGGGGTGAACAGAAAGAGTAGGCCGTACCGCGATTTTTTCCCCTGCCTGTCCTTCCGATGCGGTGTACGTAATACTCAGGATCTTCGGGAAGGTCATAGTTCACTACATAAGTAACATTGGGGATGTCTATTCCTCTTGCACTTACATCGGTTGCAATCAGCAAACTGAACTCATCTTTACGGAAAGCATTTAATGTTTTCATTCGATCGGACTGGTCTTTGTCTCCATGAAGAAACCGGGCTTCAATACCCACCCTGGCCATGGCTTTGGTTACTCTTTCCGCTCTGACCTTGGTCCTTACAAAGGCAATTATTTTCTCTTGGGGATTTTCCTTGACGATTCTTTCCAGGAAAAAACGCTTATCATCCATGTCAATCCTAACATATAAATGCTCCACATTTTTAGAGACTGGATTCTTAGGAGAGAGTTGGATGCGGATGGGATTATTGACCAGGGAGTAAGCCAGTTTCTTGATTTTCTGATTGATGGTAGCTGAGAAGAATAGGGTCTGTCTCTTCTTAGGTAGAAACCGAATCAAGTCTCTGATGTCTTTTATAAATCCAAGATCCAACATGAGGTCAGCCTCATCCAGAACGAGCATTTCTACACGGTGAAGTTTAATGTGTCCTTGAGACACCAGGTCAAATAATCGGCCCGGTGTTGCAACAAGGATGTCTATCCCTTTTTCCAGCTTAGCAATCTGAGGATCCTGATCAACTCCGCCAATAACTGCATGTGTGACAACCTTTGTGCTCCTTCCTATGGTATTAAATACTTCTGCAATCTGAATACAAAGTTCCCTCGTTGGAACCATAATGATGCATTTGATTCCATCCTTTCTTCGTTTCATCTTTCTTCGGTGCAACATATCCAGGATGGGAATGGCAAATGCAGCTGTCTTTCCAGTCCCAGTCTGGGCAATGGCCAGTAAGTCTTCACCTTTTAATACGTGAGGAATCGACTTGAACTGGATATCTGTTGGTCTCTTGAAACCCATTTTGGCAAGACCGTCCTTGATATCATTAGAAAGGAAGTATTTTTCGAATTTCATACTCTGTGCGTTCCCGCAAAGGTAGGATTTAATACATCAGATTCTTAATGTTATCCATGTATCCTCGGCTGACTCTCACGACGTCTCCATTTTCCATCTTGACATCATAGCTGCTGATGTGCTTGTCGACACTATTGATGAAGTGAATATTGATCATTGAAGAGCGATGAATTCGTAGAAAGATTTTGGGATTGAGTTTTTCTTCCAACTTGCTTATACCATAGTTGCTCAGATAGGTCTGATCTTTGGTGACCAATTTTGAGTAATCCCCGTCAGCTTCAATTCGGATGATGTCTTTTACAGAGATGGTCACTAACTTTCTTGACGATTGTACAAGGATTCTTTCCGGGTAAGAAGGTTGTTCCATAATAAGTGTTTCCGCTAGCATCTGCAACCCCTCTGCTGAATCTGAGGATCTCAATTTTTCAATGGCTTTACTGAACCTGTCCTTTGTATAGGGCTTAAGCAAATAATCAACCGCATGCATATTAAATGCTTCCATGGCATATTGATCGTAGGCAGTAGAAAAGATAATCTCGGGAATTTCTTCCAAATGTCCTAACACTTCAAGCCCTGTCAATCCAGGCATCTGAACATCCAGGAAAATGAGATCAGGTTTGAATTCATTGATTACTTTAATGGCATCCACACCATTATTGGCCTCTCCGACAAGAATCAATTCTTTGAAATCCTTGAGATAGTCTTTGATCAGGTTTCGTGCCGCTGACTCATCATCTATGATCACTACCTTTTTCATATGGCAAACTCTATTTTTAATCCTGAAGGTTGATTGTCAGAGACTTTTAGTTTAGAACCATATATTTTTTCGATTCGCTCTCTGGTGTTGGAGAGCCCAACTCCTGAGTTAGAAAATAATGTCGACTTATCCTTAACACCATTACCAGTATCTGAAATTATGAAGTATGTCTTGTCTCCTTGTTCTTTCACTTTTATCATGATTTCTCCTCCTTCGATCTTTGATGATATTCCGTGTTTTACAGAGTTTTCAACCAAAGGCTGAAGGATCATAGGAGGAATTTTTACACTTTTCAGATGCTCAGGAACTTCAATCCTGATCCTTAATCGATCTTCAAATCTTGCTTTTTCAAGGTTAAGGTACTTTTCAACAAAGTTTAATTCTTCTTTAAGCGTAACCATCTCGGTCTTTGATGCCTTCAATTGATATCTGAAAAGGTCAGATAGTTCGGCAATCATTTCACGTGTTTTTTCCTGTTCTGCGGGTAAGGAAGCACTAATGGTATTAAATACATTGTAAAGGAAATGGGGATTCAATTGGGCCTTTAAAGCAGCAAGTTCACTTTTAGTAGCTGCTTCTCTTAATTCAGACCTTACCTTCAGACTTAGTTGGTTCTCCAGATAGTAATTGTAAGCATGAAAAATTCCGAATTGAAGAATGTAGAAAAGTCCGGGAATGTAAATATCCCATACACTGCCTGCACCAATGAGATGTCCCCAACCCAGAAACTCCGTTAAGGCATAATAGATTTGCTGATAAGCAATGACAAAAACAGGCAATCCTACTAAATGAAGCAACAACCTCTTTTTTAACGGTACATCCTTCATTTTTTTGAACATCAACCACCATAACGGGATGGTGAGAATAAGCTTTATCAAATACCCCAATCCTCCATTTTCCATGAAATTTCTAATGCTAAATGGATTATCACCAGGATCATTATATCCCATTCTATTTAGGAATAGAGTAGTATGATAGGAAATGGCAAAAAACAAGTAGAATCCTAGTATAAATAGGATTTCCCAGTACTTGATTCCTACTATTTCTTTTTTTAAAAACGGGTGCATAAATAATAATTATTTTCAGAAAAGTTGAGATTACCACCTGTCTGCCTCTGGTAGAAGCCCGATAGGGATTGGTAAGCTCTATAAAGTCTAAAGCTACTCCACTGAAAGATAAGAAATCATTCCTTTCCGACGAATCGACATATATTCCGTTGAACGGATAAACCATCAATTCGTCGACTCATTTTGCAACCTATTGGAAATCTGTAGGTCTTACTATAGAAGACCGGCATCTTTGAGACATCATTTATTGGTAAAAAACTAAAATTCTGAATCATGTCAACCATTGTTAAATACTTTGCTTTCTTCTTCTCCTTCTTAATAGTCATTTCAGGATATAGCCAGAGTTATACCATTCAAGGGAATTTGCAGGATGAAAACAGGGAACCGCTTTCTTATGCCACTATAATGCTAAAAGATACCTCTGGGATTAATATGATTAAAGCTGAACTTACTGATGCTGATGGGAAATATATAATTATGTCTGTGGATCCTGGAATGTATGTAATTGAGACTTCATTTCTTGGATATATTAATTATCAGAGTGACCCAATGATGATCAACAGCAACCTGGATGTTGATCCCATTATAATGGCTCAGGATGCAGCCCAATTGGATGAAGTAACGATAACAAGCCGTCGACCTTTAATAGAAGTGCAGGCTGACAGAACCGTATTCAATGTAGAAAACACATTGAATGCAACCGGATCCAATGGGTTTGAATTATTGCGAAAGGCTCCGGGTGTAGTCATAGACAACAACGATAATATCATTCTTGAGGGAAAGACAGGTGTTCAGATTTTCATCAATGGGAAACCATCTGTTCTTTCTGCTGATGATTTAAAGATTTTCCTGGAGACACTTCAATCTACTGATATAGATAAGATAGAAATCATTACCCAACCTTCTTCTAAATATGATGCTGCCGGTAACGCCGGTATCATCAATATCCAGCTAAAAAAGGACAAGAGATTCGGTACCAATGGATCTCTTTCCTCTGGATATACACAAGGAAAGAATGGTCGATTTAATTCTTCAGTCTCACTCAATAATAGAGGAAGCAATTACAATGCATATGGTAATTATAGCAATAGCATAGGCCAAAGCTGGAACTTCATTAATCTTAATAGATTTCAATCAGGAATAAATTACGATTCCAGGTCTGAATT
>JABDLO010000172.1 GCA_013002995.1 Saprospiraceae bacterium
ATAAAATCAATGTATACAGAAGCCATCAATCATGATCCAGCTATTACATTCTTTCAGACGGGATCTCAGCAACCCGGAAGACCATCGATCGGATCATGGTTGAGTTATGGATTGGGCAGTGAGAATGAAAACCTTCCCGGGTTTTGTGTTTTGCTTTCCAGAGGAACAGGAAGGCCATTTGGGCAACCACTCTATTCCCGATTATGGGGCAATGGATTTTTACATTCATTGCATCAGGGGGTCCAGTTCAGGTCAGGAAAAGATCCGGTATTATACCTCAACAATCCCAATGGAATAGATGGTAATAACAGGAGGAAAATGCTGGATTATGTTGCGGCGATGAATCAAAAGCAATATGAAGAACTTGGAGATCCTGAGATCCAAAGTCGCATCTCTCAATATGAAATGGCATATAAAATGCAGACTTCTGTTCCCGGTTTAATGGATGTTTCTGAGGAGCCCGACCACATTTATAAAATGTATGGTCCTGAAGCAACAGTGCCAGGAACCTTTGCCTCTAATTGCTTACTTGCCAGACGACTGGCCGAACAAGACGTAAGATTTATACAGTTATATCATATGGGATGGGATCACCACGACAATCTTCCTAATGCTGTCAAGAAACAGTCACAAGATGTAGATCAGGCTTCGGCAGCTCTCATACTTGATTTGAAGCAACGGGGAATGCTGGACGACACCCTGGTCATATGGGGTGGAGAATTCGGTCGGACCAATTATTCTCAAGGCACCCTAACAGACACCAACTATGGAAGAGATCATCATCCAAGATGTTTTACCATTTGGATGGCAGGAGGTGGTGTAAAACCAGGACTAGTCTATGGAGAGACTGATGACTTTGGGTATAACATCATAAAAGATCCGGTTCATGTCCATGACTTCCAGGCCACAATGCTTCACTTACTGGGGATTGATCATGAAAAACTGACCTATAAACATCAAGGACGACGATTCAGATTAACTGATGTTGAAGGCCATGTAATTCATGACCTATTAAGTTAAACCACCAAAAATTTTACCGAAGAAAAGATTATGATTCGCCGCAGTTTTATAAAGCATATGACAACTTATAGTATTGGTGGCTTAGCTTATGGCAAGGTGGCTATAAATCAAAGTTCAATTGTGGGGAATCTAGTCGTAGGGCACAATTCTCATCGATATAAAATAGATCTTAACTGGGGTGCTCTAAATAGCAATATATACCCGGTCAATGATTGTCATGAAATGGTACAAGACTCTAAAGGCCGAATCGTCTTGTTGACCAATCACGTTAAAAACAACGTCATCATTTATAATCGACAAGGCGACCTGGAAGAAGTGTGGGGAACATCCTTTCCGGGTGCTCATGGTCTGACCCTCAATATAGAGGAAGGGCAAGATTACCTATACATTGCAGATAATAACAGACATGAGGTTATTAAGACAACCATTGACGGCAAGGTGGTAAATATTTTTCCATGCCCTTTAGAGAGTGGTAAATATGACAAGAAGAACCAGTATGTTCCCACAGAAACAGCAATCGCCAGCAATGGTGATATTTATGTAGCTGATGGTTATGGCTTGCAATACATCATGCACTATAATGCTTCCGGTGAATTAAAAAATATTTTTGGAGGGAGAGGATCAGAGGAGAAGCATTTTGATAATGCTCATGGTATCTGTATAGATACCAGAAACGATAAGGAAACATTGTTGATCACGGACAGGATGAATAATAAATTGAAGAGGTTTACAATGGAAGGTCAATTGATATCGGTGACTCACCTTCCGGGAGCTTTCATCTGCAGGCCCGTCATTCATGGTGATAACGTTTACCTTGCAACCATATGGTCCGGTGATGGAAATGCCAATACCGGATTCATTTCAATTCTGGATAAGGACAATAAGCTTATCTCAGCTCCATGTGGCAGCAAGCCTGTTTATAAAAATGGAAAGCTGAAAAAGATGTATCAAACTTTGAAGGTATTTCAGCACCCTCATGATGTATGTGTAGATGACGATGAAAACCTTTATGTCGCTCAATGGAATTCAGGACAATCGTATCCAATAAAATTGGTAAGGATATGAGGTGGTTGACCTTGGTCATAATACTCATTGGATTTTCTTGTAATAAGAAAACTGGGAAAATAGCACTTGGTCCTGACGGGGTTAAGTATTTAAAATCCCAGGAAGTAAAACTGAACCATCCAATTGTAATCTCAGATTCCACTTTCTTTTTTGCTGATGCAAATGTTAAAATGGAGTTTGAATTAAAGGATGCTGAAATACTATATAGCTTCAATGATGATAATTATAAATCTTACAGCGGCAAGTTTTCCATCACTGAGAGTGGTACATTACATGCAAAAGTTACCAGCAAAGGATTTAATGATAGTGATAAAGTGAGCATACCTTTCATCAAGGTGAATAACTTAAGTGTAAATGCAGAAAAAAGAATCTATCCTGAGCCTGACAGCAAATATTATGGTGATGGGGTGAGAACCCTTTTCGATCATCAGAAAGGCAGCAAGAACTTCAAAGACGGCAATTACTGGTGTGGATTTCAGGATAGGGTTATCTCCATAGATATAAATTTTGAAAAACCAACAGAACTGAAGACTGTACATATTTCTACATTAAGTGATCCCGGTTCATGGATATTTACCCCGGAAAAGATATCGGTACTTCTTGATGATCAGTTAATAGCTGCAGAATCATGTAAATTGACAGAAGAAGGAGAATCATCCCAATTTAAAATTTTGCCCATCTCCTTTCAACCAACCAAAGGATCTTCATTGCAAGTGATCATTGAAAATATGGCCGAAATTCCTGATTGGCATCCCGGGACAGGAACTCCTCCCTGGTTATTTATTGACGAAATCATAATAGAATAATGGGAGAATTACTTGGCAGATTTCACCCTTTAGTGGTTCACCTACCTATAGGTATACTTATACTTGCTTTTGCGATGGAATTGGCAAGTAAAAAGGAACAGCTAAAGCATTTAAAATCTGCTATGCCTTTTGTATTACAGATATGTATAATTTCATCCCTGCTTGCTGTATTGACAGGATGGGTAATGCCCAAAGAAGGGGAATTTAATGAACGATTGATCGGATTTCATTTCTGGACCGCCATAAGTATGACCATTGCCATCATCCTGGTCTATATTTCACATATCGCAAAAAACAATTTCCTCAACAAATGCTATCTGCCACTATTCACGACAACCATTATTCTACTTTCTCTGACCGGGCATTTTGGTGGAAGCTTAACACATGGTGAAGGCCATCTTATTGAGCCATTATCTACTGATGTTAAGCAATCTGTCACAAGTGTTGATTCCTTATATGTCTACGCAGATATCATCCAACCCATACTTAAGCAAAAGTGTTACAGCTGTCACAACCAGGGAAAGCAAAAAGGTGGATTAAATATGAGCAACATTAAGGACTTGTTAATTGGAGGAGATGACGGTCCAATATTAATTGAAGGAAATTCAGAGCAGAGCTCTATGATGAAGCGCATTCACCTCCCGTTGGAAGAAAAAAAGCACATGCCTCCGAAAGGTAAAAAACAGCTAGCGGATAATGAATATATCCTATTGGAATGGTGGATAAATAATGGCCCTTCATTTGACAACAAA
Organism: Saprospiraceae bacterium; assembly: GCA_013002995.1. Taxonomy (GTDB): domain Bacteria; phylum Bacteroidota; class Bacteroidia; order Chitinophagales; family Saprospiraceae; genus JABDLO01. The sequence continues at coordinate 3,644 of JABDLO010000172.1, forward strand.
GTGGATGAAATAGAACAACCTGAAATTGTAAAGAAAATTCTGAAAGGATACGAGAGATCAGAAGATGATATTGATATCCGTAAGATACAACCCGTCGCAAAATCTAAGATAAAGGTTTTACGAAAAAATGGAGTTGAGATTACGCATCAAAGTGAGAACAGTCCGATGGTGAGTGTTAGTCTGTCTAGAGACACCACAATGACTTCCAGAAAACTGAAGATGCTAAAACAGATTGCGGACAACATCAATGAGCTTGATCTCTCTTTTTCCAATGTTGATGATAATTTGCTTTCTATTGTTAAGCAATTTAAACACCTCCAAAAACTCGAAATTCAAAATACAGAAATCACCTCATCAGCTTTAAAGCATCTTGAAGGAATGCAATTCCTTCGTACTTTGAACCTATATGGAACAGAAGTGGATGATCAATGTTTTAATTCTCTTGAGAAGATAAAGTCATTAAAGTCCGTTTATCTCTGGCAATCCAAAGTAACAGATTCAGAAGTAGAAACATTTGCATCTGCTTATCCTGCAATTCATATCCAGAGCGGCATTGATAATAGCATTTTCGGTGATGCTCAATTGAAGCCTCCTATTATTAAAGTTGATACGCCCATATTCGATGACACCACAAGGATAGAGATGAGTCTAAGCTTCAAAAACGTCAAAATTTATTACACATTGGATGGTTCCGACCCTGACACGATTTCATTAATCTATGAAAGTCCATTCCTTATTGATAGAACAACTTCTGTTAAAGCAATTAGCTATAAGGACGGTTGGAAAACATCAGAAGTCGTTGAAAAAGTAATAACCAAAGCTGGGCATAAAATCGCACACGCCTCACTTGACAAGCCGCCAAGCCCAAAATATAAAGGGAAAGGAGGTCAATCATTAATTGACTTCAACCAGGGAAGTACTTCTTTCTCTGATGGCAGCTGGCTGGGTTATGAAGGCCAGCATATGACTGCCACCCTGAACCTGGGATCTTCAAAGCGTATCAGCGATGTGGTTGTAGGAGCATTGGAAGATACCGGAAGTTATATCTTCTTTCCTAATAAAATAACCGTGAGCAGCTCTATAGATGGTAGAATTTTCAAAGAAATTATGAGTCTGCAGATACCCATTGCCAAGGAGCCTAATCCTGCAGATTATAAATCATTTCTTCTACAGTTTGAACCACACGAATCTCAATTTTTAAAAGTGGTCATCTTCGGAACTTTAAAGAATCCAGAATGGCATGCTGCTCCCGGTGAAAAAAACTGGATTTTTATCGATGAGATCCTGGTAAATTGAAGACAACATGCTTAATGTATAATCAAGTTAAAAGAGCTCTTTAATAGATTCTGGTTTGGGCATTTTGGTACTGAATCCTAATAGCAATCACTAATATCAATTTGAGATTTGAAAGCGGCTCTATCTCATTAATATTTATATATTTAAGGCACTTTCTATAAATAGACTGTTTACTAAATAATTCTAAACCACTCTCAATGAAAATCAATAAACCGAGGTTATCCTTCTGGCAGATATTTAATATGAACGTTGGATTCCTGGGAATTCAGTTCAGTTTTGGATTACAACAGACAGCAGTTAATCCGATATTTTCTTTTTTGGGAGCGGCACATGAAGATCTACCTTTGCTAAATCTTGCAGGTCCTGTTACAGGTTTGATCATTCAACCGATTGTGGGTGCAATTTCTGATAAGACCTGGTCTCCCCGCTGGGGAAGAAGGAAACCATTTTTCCTCATCGGTGCATTACTAGGAAGTCTGTGTTTATTCGCTTTTCCTTATAGCCCGGCATTGTGGTTTGCAGTGGGTTTATTGTGGATTCTTGACGTGGGTAATAATATGGCCATGGAGCCTTATAGAGCCTTCGTAGGTGATAAATTGCCAGACAAGCAGTTGAATTTTGGTTACCAGATGCAGAGTCTATTTGTCGGGGCAGGGATTGTATTGGCCAATGCATCCATTTTCTTATTTCAGGATTGGTTTGGAGGAGCAGAGACGGTGACAGAAACCACTACTGCAATTCCGAGGTGGTTGTACTACTCTTTCTTCATAGGGGCGATATTATCTGTCACCACCATATTATGGTCGGTGCTTAAAACACCTGAAATCCCTCCTTCTGATGAAGAATTGGAAGAGATGCGTCTGCACAATGCTACATCACTGGGGAATAGGATACGTGAACCATTTAAAGACATCGTTGAGGCGATCAAAGACATGCCTAAGTTTATGTGGAAACTTTCAGCGGTGTATCTGTTTCAGTGGTATGCATTATTTATTTATTGGCAATTCATTGCACCATTATTTGTGGAGTCCATGGGTTTTGATAGGTCTCAGGCCCTTAGCCAGGCGGCCAAGATGAATACTACCTACAATATTTCAACAATGGTCATAGCATTGGCACTGGTGCCCATTGCAATGAAATATGGTAGCAGGAAGGTATATACAGGAAGCCTTTTCCTCACTGGCATTGCTATGTTATCTATTCCATATATACATGATCCAGTGCTTGTCTTATTTCCGATGGTTTTATTCGGCATCGGATGGGCTGCCATGATGGGTATCCCCTATTCTATGGTTTCAAAAATTGTACCCCAGGAGCGACGCGGAGTCTATATGGGGATATTGAATATGATGATTGTAATTCCGATGGGAATTCAGACCATCAGTTTTGGTCCTATCGTGAAATACCTCCTGGATAACAGTGCCATTAGTGCCATCATATTTGGAGGTGTCTTCTTTATCATTGCAGCATTCTTATCAATGCGATTGAATGAACCAAAATCCATAAATGGAGAAGATGATCCTATGCCCATGAGTGGAGGACATTAATTATTGATATCATATAGAAGTGATTTAATAATGGCAATTTTCTCATATGTTACATAACTTTTTATTGTACCAAAAAGTCTATATATCAAAAATGATCATATAAATTAAATACTTATCTTTAGTTATACTTTTTCATTACATGCTAAATAATTTTTCTATGAATGCTATCAAAATTCAACCAGTTATTGGTATTTCCCTTCCTAAAATCATTAGAGAAAAATCAATGTTATTGGTAGGATTTATACATGTTCTTTTATTCATATTCCTGTCCAATAATTTAAATGCTCAAAATTGTCCTACTGTTAATGTGGTAGATGACCCACCTCAATTTCAATGGACACATCATCCGGTTGGACCGAATAATCCAGAGGAACATTACAGCGGAACTATGGAAGTTGGAGCCGTTACCCTTACCATGAACAATGGCGAGACATTAACCACTAGAGCATATCGGCAAGAAGGAACCAATTACACCATTCCAGGACCAACCATTAAAATGGTTCCTGGAAATAAATACGTTTTAAAGCTTCATAATACATTACCATATGAGCCCTTAAACCCCTCTCATAATGTATTTAAAGACCCAAATGCCTCCAATATACATACACATGGATTACATATTTCAGGAGAATCTCCTGGTGATGATGTAACGCGTGTTTTTGAAGGAGAAAGAGGTGGTGACTTTGTATGGGATATTCCGGCAGATCATATGGGTGGAACTTATTGGTATCATGCACACCATCATGGTTCTACTTTTTTACAGGTATCAGGCGGTATGTTTGGAATGATGATCGTCGATGATGCCAATGATGGAATACCTACATCAGTTGCAGGGATGGAAGAACGCCAATTTGTATTTGGATTTTTAGATCCAGGTGCTGCCGGAACTGGTGGTGATGTATTAATGAGTGGCTCTTTATCTTCCACCTGGACCACCAATGGGGTAATTGGGGGTAACATATGTATCCCACCTAATACCTGGCAACATTGGCGTGTAGCGATAGCAGACCGTGGTGCAATGTTGAGAGATCTGTCATTTGGCCCTGAATGTGAGGTAATGCTCCTTGCAAGAGATGGAGTATGGAGGACAGTAGCACCTAAAGATTTGGCTAGCAATACCCTTTTGCTTACTGGTGCATCGAGAGCAGATTTTGCTATTCGGACATCATCCAATTCATCCATACAAATGAATGGAAATACCATTGCCAATATATATGTTGACGGGACCTCTGATACAAGTGTTCATCCTTTTGATGTTGATGGCGTTTCAACCTGGTCTGCCAATCGACCCAGTTATCTTCGGGATCTGAGATCTGAAACTAATGTAAACACGGAATCTGTCTCAATGGGTGCACGCACCATAAATGGTAGCAAATTTGACCATCATAACCCTACTTTTACGCTTCCAGCTTCTCAGGTTCAAGAATGGAGTCTTTCCGGAAATGTAAGACATCCATTCCACTTGCACATATACCATGTGCAAGCATTGGAAGATGACCGTGATTTTGAAGCAGGAGAATATTATGATGTGGTAGCATCACAAATGAATGTTCGATTTGATTTAAATGAAACCACTGCCTCACCTTACTTTGGCAGGACGATCATGCATTGTCATGTATTATCGCACGAAGACCGCGGTGCAATGGGCTGGTTGAAAGTAGAAGGTGGACAAGCTGCACCTACTTTCCCGGTAGACGATTTAGGTGCTCCTTTATATTCGGAATATTATCTTTTAGGAGGTCCTCAACAACCTCCTGCTGCACCTGGCAATCTGGTTGCTACTGCAGTGTCTTCATCCACAATAGATCTTAACTGGGATGACAATTCTTCTGATGAAGATGGATTTAATATTGAAAAATCTACAGATGGAGTCAATTTTTCATTTTTAGCTTCTGTTGGAACTGATGTTTCAACTTATTCTGATAATGGCCTGACCGCATCTACCACCTATTATTACAGAGTAAGTGCTTATAATGGTGGAGGCAATTCCGCAGTATCCAATACTGCCAATGCAACCACATTGCCTGATGGAGGAGGTGGATCTGCAATGCATGTTTCTGACATTACAGTAACTCGTGATGCATTAAATGGAAACCGTTTTAGAGGAGTAGCAACCGTCACCATTGTGGACCAGAACGGGGCAGCTGTTTCAGGAGCCACAGTTAATGGTTCATTTTCCGGACCATCTTCGGGTAATGAATCAGGAGTGACTGATGCTTCCGGTCAGGTTTCTTTTAATTCCAGGGCAGTAAAAAATCCTTCAGGAGATTGGTGCTTTGAAGTTACCAACGTTACAAAGACTGGTAGCACTTACGATTCAGGATCAAATGTTGAAACCATAGACTGTGAAAATAGTGGAGCCAGGGCTGCTGCCAATTTTAATGACATCATAAAAGCCAATCCTGAATTACTTGGAGCATTTCCTAATCCATTCAACGACCATACTAATAT
>JABDLO010000174.1 GCA_013002995.1 Saprospiraceae bacterium
TGTGATATGAACACTCCAATAGCAGCTCATAAAATGAATGGCTCTCTAAAGAAAAGATGGAAAAATTACTACAAAGTAAAATCAATAAATATTAATTAACCTGTAAACATATTTCAGGACTAGACAGGGTTATCGAAACGTAATCTCGTCAAGACGAGATCAGATGTCCAGTGGACATCTGGTGTAGATAACCCTGCCTACCGCAGGCAGGCGCAAAGCGGATGGGAGGCAATAATCATTAATTTTTACTTTAAGACATCATTTCCGTAATCTACCCAACCCTAGCCCCAACCAGAGGTTGACAGGCTTCCCCCACCAGAGGTCGACAGGCTGCACAGGGAAGGAAATCAAGATATTATTGCTAAACACTTTACAACTGAAAAAGGCAAATAGTATTATTAATTGCAAGGCTAAGAACATATTAAGATAAAAAAGATATGCACTAACATCAGCCAGAGACTAACAGGCTTTTTGGTTCGTCCTGCCATCCAGCGGGATGAACAATACCAGATGCAAAGCACTGGAAATCAATTTTTTAGCAATACTCAAGGGTAAAACCTTAAACATTAATCACATTAATCACGATAATCAATATTTCCCGGCAACTTTAAATCTATTTTCATCAAATTCAATGATATCAAGGTGCTTGTTGACAAAGTAATTGATATCTCTGAAATCATCAGAGACCGTCCCTTCCCTTAGATAAGATTTCTGAATGTCAAAATTGACCTGGAGCAAATTCTCATTGTGCTGATCCAAAAAGAATTGAAATTGCTTTCCATATTTCTTTAATGCTTTGCCAAAATAGGTGATAATGTCATGACCATAATAGGCTTCATCTGAAGGTAATGCCCCGTATTCATTAAAAAACCGCTGTTTAAAATCTTTAACATCACTTCTTGATGGATCAACAAATCTTGATCTCACCACTTTCACATTCAGGATCTTGTAAAGATTAAAATCAATTTTCTCAGTATCGAGTAAGATCGGCAATCCATAAATGGTGGTACTCCTCAATCCTTTTGCAGCAGATAATTTCCTTAAAGTATTGTAGATAAAATCCTCATCATCAAAAGAATAATTCTGGATCAGAAAAACAGTTTCTCGATTTTCATCGAATAGATCTGAGAAATAAAATTCGCCTAGAATTAGAGAATCACGATTGACAGGATACTCCCTGAATGGATCCTGATCTGCTCGAAGTACTGATCTTCCTACTTCCTGGAGATACTTTACACGATTATCATCACTACCATCTTCTTGTTTCAGAATTATAATTTGTTCTGCATTGAATTTCTTCAAAGCCTCTTCTACCATTTTATCATAATGATCTCTAAGTGTAGGCCTCAATTGAAGATAAAATGGATTATTCTCTGCTATCCTGGAACTTGATAGCCATGGTGACACCAAAGGAATTTCATCATCCTTGGCACGTTGTGCTGCCATTTTTAATGGATCCCTTTCATAAGGCCCTATGATCAAGTGGGTGTCATCATTTATCCTTCTCAATTTAGACCTCAGTGTTGATTCTGAACCCTGGGTATCGTAAACGTCAAGTACTAAAGGTATATTTTCACTTTCCAGTTTTTCCAACCCTATCTTAACTCCGGCATAAAACTGAATGAATCGTTCTGCTTCACCAGAGTTTTCACCACGGTTGTACTCAGCGGCATAAAAAGGGACCATCAAAGCTGCACGATAAATCGCTTCTTTTTCTATCCTGGGAGTGCCATCGTATTCAATAGGCTTGAACTCTTCACTGGCTACTTCAGTCCATTGAACGGTATCTACCTTTGTATCAGCAGGTCGCTTCTTGGTATTGGTTTTAGAGGTGGTTTCTCTATCCGGACGGACTACTTCTGTTGTGGTACTGCAAGAAGCAATGACCATACTGAAAATGAGCAAAATGAAAAGTACATTATTCCCATTCAATAGTCGCCGGGGGCTTGGTACTGATGTCATAGACAACTCTATTTATTCCTTTAACATTATTAATTATTTCACTACTGATCTTAGCAAGCAATTCATGTGGTAATCTGCTCCATTCAGCAGTCATCCCATCGGAAGAATTTACACACCTTAATGCTACTGCATACTCATAGGTTCTTTCATCTCCCATCACACCAACGGACTGGACAGGTAGTAATATTGTACCCGCTTGCCACACTTTGTCATACCAGCCACTTTCAACGAGGTTTTTAATATAAATATCATCAGCCTCCTGGCAGAGCACTACTTTTTCTCTAGTGACTTCTCCAAGAATCCTAATTCCAAGTCCTGGTCCCGGAAAAGGGTGACGATTGATAAGATGTGCAGGAATACCCAATTCCCTTCCGACTTTTCTTACCTCATCCTTGAACAACATCCTTAATGGCTCCACAATCTTAAGATGGAGCTTTTCCGGTAATCCTCCTACGTTATGGTGAGATTTAATGGTAACTGAAGGTCCGTGTACACTTACTGACTCAATTACATCAGGATAAATCGTTCCTTGACCGAGGTAGGTTACATCCTCAATCTTATGTGCTTCTTCATCAAAAACTTCGATAAAGGTCTTTCCAATAACTTTCCTTTTGGCCTCAGGATCTGAGACTCCCTCTAATGCATCAAGAAACTTGTCAGATGCATCTACCCCTGTAATATTCAATCCCATATCCTTATAAGACTCCAATACATCATGAAACTCATTCTTCCTCAATACTCCATTATCAATGAATATGCAGTATAGTTGGTCTCCTATCGCCTGATGGAGAAGCTCTCCAGCCACACTTGAGTCAACTCCACCTGAAAGTCCCATAACGACTTTCTTATCGCCTATTTTCTCTTTAAGAGTTCTAACGGTCTCAGCAACAAATGATTTAGGAGTCCATTCTCTGGCAACTCCGGCAATGGACAACCAGTTATCTAATATCTCCTTGCCTAGCAAGCTATGTGCTACCTCAGGATGAAACTGAAAACAATATATGGGATGTTCAAAAACTCCATCCTGGCTACGGTAGGCTGCTACAGGAATATCGTGGGTTTTTCCTATCACCTCAAATCCCTCCGGAACTTCCGATATGGTATCACTGTGAGACATCCACACCTGGCAACCCTGGTCAACATTTTTAAAAATTCGATCTGATTCTGAATGAAGAAGATTGGCTTTACCGTATTCTCTTTTAGAAGATTTAGAAACCGTGCCACCGAGCTCATGAGCAAGAAGCTGGGCTCCATAACATACTCCCAGAACAGGAACTTTCCCAATAAACGCTGATAAATCCAGCTTCAGAGCATTATCATCTAATACAGAAAATGGACTTCCTGATAGAACAACAGCTCTGATATTATGATGATCGTCTGGATATTTATTGAAAGGATAGATCTCACAGAAGACACTCAATTCACGTAATCGCCTGGCAATCAATTGAGTATATTGAGATCCGAAATCAAGGATAATTACTCTATCTGTCATGGCACAAATATAGAAATATGCCTATGACAAATGCGGACTAAATATAAATTTTATTGAATATATGTAAGAGAGACCTTATCCTTTAAAGCACTACTTACAACAACCTCTGTAATGATCTTAGAAACAGGAATGCCTTTTAACTCAAAATAGGTACGAATCGTCTTTATCCTATTGGTATAAAGAGTATCATCTTCATTTTCTTCAGATTTGAATGCTGAGATCATTATTTTTTCTCCGGATGTGTTATTGAAACCATCTACAACTTTATCCAGGATGCCTGATGCATCATCAGCAAGGGTAGCATAATTGGTCTCAAATGTAACCATACTTCTGTCACTTCTTACAGCAGAACCTTCTTCTACTGTTGAAACAATATCAACGGTCCGATCAACAGCAGGAATATCAAATTCATCAGCAGACCTGACATATCCTTTCATGTGGCCAACAGCTTCGCCACGGATCTCTTTGATCTCTCCATCATTGCTCAGCAAGACATTGTATGGAACTGAATTAATTAGAATAATAGTACTCTTATCCTGAGCTGACAGGAAGGTACCAATAGCTAACAGGCCGGTCAAGATGACCGTCCTCAGTGGGTAGTTGATGTTCATTTTTATTAGTTTATGTTAACTAATAAGGGATTACTATTCTACAAGACCTCTGCCCTTCTTTACAATCTTTCCGTCTTCTGTAAGGTCTTTCAGGATCTTATCAAGGATCCCATTGATAAAGTCTTTGCTCTTGGGAGTACTGTACATTTTCGATACTTCTACATACTCATTGAGAGTAACCTTGGTGGGGATAGTTTCAAAGCTAAGCATCTCAATGATGGCCATCTTGATCAATATCATGTCGATCACAGCCAGTCTATCATGATCCCAGTTCTTTAACAAGGGCTTTATCAATTCTAATAACGATTCATCATCGTTATTAGTGTTTATTAATAATGCCTCACCGTATTCTTTAACAGTTTCAGCATCAGGGTAATGCGATTTATAAAAATCTTTATCCTCCGATGGAAGAGACTTTAGACATTTCTTCAATGCTCCGATAACCAATGATTTATCATCACTCCAGTTAACGAATCCATCTTCCATTATTTCTGTAAAGATTTCATTGCTTCGACAGAACCGATACAACTCTAACAATATGTCAATGTGTGACCCATTTTCATCTTTCAAATAGTTACCATATTCCTCTTTCTTTGAAAACGCTTTATACATTTTCTTAAAAAGGTCGGTATCTACCGAATTGGTAAATCCGAGTCTATCGTATTCTTTATTAAGGGATATACTATTGGCAAGAGACTGAATCAGTTCATTGTTGAAAAGCTTAGGAGTAAAAATCTTATCGATGTCACTCGGTAAATGTTTACTCTTCCTCTTCTTACCATCCTCAAGGGCTACTTGAGTGATTTCTGTTAACACAAACAGATTGAAAAGCAAGAGATGATAACTCCTCTCAATTGACTTCCAATAAGTCTTTTTAGCATTTTCAAATGTAAGCTCTTTATCACAATTAAGAGCGAATAGTGTTTGCATCACTTTTATCCTAACACTACGTCTACTAAGCATTACTTCAATTATATCTTTTTGTCAGAGAACTGGTTCTAATACTATCACAAAGATAATCCTTTTTCTGACCAATGAAATAAACCCAAAAATAAATCACTAATTAATTTTATACCTATTGGCCACTTCTGACCATTCAGGTAGTTTCTTCTTATGCCATTTGTCAATAATCGTACCATCTTTCCATAATACAACGCCCGGATTAGATCTAACTATTGTCTTTAAAAGAATATCATCAGCCATATAATAGGTGGCACCAAGCCCAACTTCTCCTTCAAGATCATTCAACATTTCTGGTGAAGCACCGCCTGCAACAACTCCTGTCACTATGTTTTGCTGAGCGGCTGCAGATATGAATGGCTTTACAATTTCAGTGTAGTCTTTCTGCCAACTTTCATCCCACTCATAATCATAATAATCCTCCGCCCTCTCTTGTGTATCTTTTATAGATCTCACCACTTTCATTGTACCGTCATCCTGTAGTGTTGTGTCAATCTGATAAGTAGTGTCAATAACGGTCCTCATTTTTTTCACAGCATCACCCTTAACTTTATGAGAGACTATCATGATTTTATACCCCTGGCTTCTTAAGAATTCATCTGTTCCATAATCACCATCCAGTGTTTCAATTTCAAAATCTGATATTTTAGTCTTTGCAACTTCTGGTTCTGTCTGGACCTGATCGATGACCTCCCACTCTGCCTTGGGGTAATTCTTAAATTCTTTCATGTATACCTCATTGCTCAACTCTACAACTTTTCCTGACTCCTTATTCTTTAACTTCCATGCGGTAATCCTTACATTGGCCATGGCCTGAACCTCAGCATCGTATTGAGTTGCAACATCAGCACCTTTCTTAAATGGTCTGAAATCAGCATGTGGGATATCCCATGCATAATTAGAGAAACAGTAGACCAGCAAACCTACAGTAGATACGATGGCAATACCATTTCTGATCTTTTCAGTGAATAACTGGTGCATGTCCTTATGTTTAAAAACAAAATAGAATGCTGGAAATAATAAAAACACATCCTTGAAGAAAGAAGTACGAGGTTCCAACTTGATAAAGTCACCAAAACAACCACAATCTGTAACCCTCATATTGGTTTCCTTATATGCTCCCCATTCTGAGAAACTGAAGAAGTTAGATCCACTGGGCACATAACCTGTTAGAAAAGTAAAACCGGTAAGGAAGGTGAAAAACCCTACTAACAATAGGAAAGCCCAACTGGTAAATTTAGTTCGCATCCCCATGATCAGCATGATGCCAAGGACGATTTCAAACACAATCATGAATATCGAAAACCCAACTGCATATTCAGCCAGCCATGGAAACAATGGAGAAAGAAAGGAAAACCAGGTTCCCTCAAATGTTAATTCAAACTCTGCAAAATATTGTTCCAGCTTATAAGCTGTACCAAGCGGATCAACGGCTTTAACCCAGCCTGAGAAAATAAAGAGTGCTCCTGTAAAATTCTGAAGATAGGTCATCAACCAATTCTTATGCCTTTTCTTCCAGAACCCTACTCCTACTGTCAATACTACAGCTACTATTGCAATGTATAATACAAGTGTATATATGGTCATTTCTTTTTAGATTTTTTCTTCTTCCAATTTAATTAACGCAAAAACTGCATAATTGATGATGTCCTGATAATTAGCATCCAATCCTTCAGAGATTATTGTCTTCCCATCATTCTCTTCAATACTCTTAATACGTAGTAATTTCATCAAGATAAGATCCGTCATACTACTTACCCTCATATCTCTCCATGCCTCTCCATAATCATGGTTCTTATCCATCATTAATCCCTTAGTGGCAATGATCCAATGATTGTATTTATCTTTTAATTCTTGCAATGCCATGTCTTCACCATCATACTCATCTGATTCCAATTGAATCAGGGCCATGACACAATAATTGATGATTCCAATAAATTCCATTTCTATGGCCTCATCAATCTTCATTGACTCTTTTTCTTCTATAGATCGGATCCGCTTGGCCTTAATGTACAATTGGTCTGTGAGTGAAGATGGTCTGAGTATCCTCCATGCCATTCCATAATCTTCATTTTTCTTAAAGAATATATCTCTGCACTGGTGAATGACCTGATCGTATTGATTTGAAGTTTGAGACACTATTTAAAATTTTGCACAAATATAAAGACCAGTTTTAATATGTAAGTAGTACAAATGTGATGAATAAAACTTTAATAGCATGTCAATAACTTGTTAATAGGGTGTACTTTTGCCGCATGTGGCTGTTGTTACTATGTATCC
>JABDLO010000178.1 GCA_013002995.1 Saprospiraceae bacterium
GTCTTGTATTGATCCATTTTCTCTTCCAGAGAACGCAGTTCTTCAACATGGGTGTATTTCTCATCAGCAGATACCTGAAATCCGGTGGGCCACAACCATCTGCTCCAGGGCCAGTAGGCCAGCTTTCCACCCGGAAAGAATTTCTCTGTTTCAGGATCAACAACAGGCGCAAGTAGAATGACTCCATTAACCTCTTGTCTCACCTTTAAAGCCACTTCCATAATGATCGGCCCTCCAAATGAATGTCCGACCAGGTAAACTTCCTCATAAGCCCTGGAAAGAAAAATGTCTATCAGACAATCAGCCTGAAATTCAATATCCGGATACGACTGACCATCAGACGAATTTCCATATCCCGGGCGATCATAACTTACTAAATCAGCTGTCTCTAATAATCGCGAATCTGTAAGAAATCCTTTGAATGCATCCCATGATCCGGGAGCACCATGAGAAAAGATAATGCATCTACCTCTCTGTCCCGTGGTTGATCGGATCACACGCATATCTACACCTTCACAATTGATGTATTCTACTGCCCCTGAAGCTTCGTGTTCTAAAAACATCTGAATTACATCCTCATCAGAATAATACATCATGGAATCCATTATATGACTTCCTGCAATAATGAGCACGAAAACAACAATTAATGAATACAATAACCACTTCCCTATTTTTTTCACTAATTTCAACGTAGAGTGTTTAGATGGTTAAAATAACATCAGGGGTTAACAAGTTGTTAATCCAATTGAATATAATTTAATGAAAGTCATCGTTTGATATTTTTGTAACTCATGCAAGAATCCTGGTATAAAATATCAAGAGTGTTATATGGTGCTTTAGCTACCATGTATGCCGGTTTACTGGCACATAAATACACCAGGCGAGAAATGTATTGTAGCGATACTTCTGAAATCATAGATGGCATGATTTCATATGGGGGACTCGCCTTATCGTTAGGGGTATTATACTGGATGTGGAGTTACTCCAAAGGATACTTTAAATCTCATAATTATGTACTGCACATATTATTGAGGTATGCCCTGGCTTACTTTTTAATTTCTTATGGTTTATCTCAAATATTGGACACGCGGTATCCTCCTTCTCTGACCAATCTGGATTTAAAGATTGCAGAGATGAACTCAGGACAAGTAGTCTGGAGCTTTTTCAGTTACACTTATGTTTACCAGGCATTCATCGGCTGGACACAATTGATCGCATGTTGTCTGCTCTTTTTTAGATTTACAGCCCCACTTGGCTTGATCCTTCTTACGGCCATCATGGCCAATGCAACAATGATCAATTATAGTTATGGCCTCTGCCCCATAGGAGATTCTGTGCTTTATTTATCTCTCATTCTTTTCTTGCTACTTCCTTATGCAAGAAACTTAATGAATGTTCTTGTACTAAACAAAGGTGCTGTAACTATACAATTTCCTTTTTTCACTAAAAAAGGACATGGCTATAAAGCCTTAAGTATATTAAAATTTGTCATCATTGCAGGTATACTCACTTATTATTACAATCCTCACAGAAGATACTTAAGGTATTACTATTCCAATACGAATAATCCCATCTATGGCGTATGGAACATTGAGGATATTAAATATGATACCGTACCATTGGATTCTTCGCAGGCAAACGTTTTCAATTCCTTCCAAAGCTTGTTCTTAGAAAAACGAAGATATGGTGCTGTAAAATCAGGTGACACCCTCTCTGCATTTGAATATATGATAGATACTACCTACCATCAATTGGAGTTTTGGAATTTCCATGAATTCAGATCATTAGACCTTAAAGGGAAATACTTACTCTCCCACCCTGACACCTTGATCTATCGGGGAATCAACAATAAAGACTCTATTGAGATTAAGATGTCGCTGGATAAGAGGTACCAGGCGAGGTGATTTAATAAAAGTCGCAAGAGGTCGGGAGACCTTTGATTAACGAGTTATTTGAAAAACCAATTAAAGGGAAGGTGTCCCCACCTCACCCGGATTTGCATTAAAAGAGACCTCTATTCTTTATGTTTCCGTCAGAAGAACTTGATAAAAAAGTCGCAAGAGGTCGGGAGACCTTTGCTTAACGAGTTGCTTGAAAATCAATCCAAGGGAAGGTGTCCCCGCCTCTCCCGGATTTGCATTAAAAGAGACCTCTATTCATTATGTTTCGGTCAGAAGAACTTGATAAAAAAGTCGCAAGAGGTCGGGAGACCTTTGATTAATAAGAAGTTCAATACAGTTTAAATTAAAGGGAAGGCCTCCAGACCTCTCCCGTCTTTTTCCAAAAACCTCTGTGTCCTCCGTGCCTCCGTGGTAATCAAATCATTCTTTCCCCTTCAGGTAGTCTCTAAGATATTCGAATTTAATTCCCAGGTCACCATCCTTTGTAACAGTGGCTCTATGCAACATCTTACTTTTCTCATCTTTTAATTCATGTATGATGTGCTTGATAAACATCTCTCCAAAAGCCTTTGAGGCATCCCTGGGCAACTCATTAGGTAAATTATCAATCGTCATCATATCCACAACTCCCTCACCATGCGGCCTGGTCTCTTCACCTGCCATTACATCGTAACCAAAGATCGGATCTGAAATAGTTGTAGCTCTCAATGTACTTGGTATAGAAGATATAGGAGCGATATCACATGTTACATCTGATATCACTTTGATATTAAAATCAGGCCTCTTCATTTCTTCTTTTGTGAAGAATGCCGGGGCATTATTATCCCAGTAGATTCCATTTATGAGGATGTCAGTCCTCGGTACAAAAGGATAAAATGCTCTTTTGTAATCTGTGGGATGACTATAGAAATCTGATGCCATATCAGTTGACATCCCATCTTTCCTTTCTGTATAAAAGAAACTATTGATCTGTGTAAATATAGGATGATCATATTGAGTAGTCAGGTAGTGCATGGGAGACACCTTCTTGATTCCCATATCTACTAATACCTGGGCAGCACCATTAGCGACTCTTCCGGTACCAGTTAATACAATTCTTACAGGTGGAATCTGGAGCTGTTGGTAGTACAGCATGGCATCATCATACTCTTTAAATGTATTCATCCTGGGCAGAACCGGGGACCCTGTTCTTTGTCCCCAGGTCCAAAGGGCATTGTGGGCACATACCATTCCAGCAAATTTTCCAAACGCAATAACCCTGGCTCCACGATCATCTGTCAGGACTTCATAATCAATCATGCTGATATTTTTCTGCACCATAGCCTGCAGCAACTTCCTGTTGTAGGATTGTTTTTTGATGGTATGAGAAAAGAAAAAATATGTTTTATCAGGAATAAGGCTACTCACCGGAACTTCCTTTACACCCAGTAATACATCACAATCATTTACATCTTCAACAACCTCTACCCCATGACTTCGATATTCTTCATCAGTATAACATCGTCCTTCTGAATGTTGAACTACAATCTCCAGACCATCTTCCAGATTCAACTGAGCAATTTGTGAAGGTGTAAGTGGTACTCTTGAATCCGGTGGTATTTTCTCTTCTCTTATGATTCCTACTTTCATATACTGATTTTTTGTGCTCAAGGCAAATGTAATTCTTCATTCCCGACTTACCCAATACATGAAATGACATCTTCTATCTATTCAAAGAAGTAATTGGTCGATTATTGAATACTCCACCATAAATAATACTGGTATTCAGATCGTTACATAGACATTATACTTCCATGACTATATCCTGCAATTAAATATGCAGAAACTGCTTTATTTCAGGCTCCTGACCATAATAACAAGAATATCAGGGCCTTTCCAGAGCGTTTAAAGAAGAAAGAAGACATTAACTAAATCTAAAAGTTGGATTTAATCATTATACTCATCTAAAGTTGGTTTTTATTATTGTGAATTTTCCCGGACATCTCTTGTCCGGGATTTTTAATTCACAAATGGCTTGGTAGTATTTTGCTATTTTTGAACATGCTTAAATGTTGTGTATTGAAATACTTTTTCCTAATTTTTCTAATAATTACAGCTCATGTAGGCACTTCACAATCCATGGATAATACCAGGATGGAAGTTATCCTCAGTGAGGTTTCTGATTCTATAGCGGGTAATCCTGGAATTTGGGACATTAAAGTAGGAGGAATTCCAATGATGTGTATCAGTGATTCAAGCCATAACAGAATGAGGATTATGACACCAGTAAGCAAGGTAGAAAATTTAAAAAAGGGTCAATTAAAAGAATGTATGGAAGCAAATTTTCATTCAGCGCTTGATGATAAGTATGCCATTTCTGATGAATTCATCTGGGTTGTTTTTATTCATCCTTTATCCGAACTTTCTGACCTTCAATTGAGAGATGCGATTTCTCAGGTATGGAATGCAGCTTATACTTTCGGTACTACCTACAGCAGTGGAAATTTATTATTCCCCGGAAATGAAAAGAAACCTAAGAATAAAAAAATGTAACCATTATAATTTTATGTGATAGACAGCATTCAATTCTATTAATCGTTAACTAAATATTCCAGAATTTAAAAAACTATGAAAATACGTTTCAATTATATTATACAAAGCTCCTTATTACTGCTTATCGTTTTTACTTCCTGTAAAAATAACAACAGTGTTCATTTGACAGGTGAACTGAGTGCTACGGAATCTAACGAAGTAATATTATCCAATGGCTTCCAAAATTTCATCGATACCATTGAGCTTAACAATGGCACTTTGAATCATACCCTCGAGCTCTCCCAACCAGAGATACTGACAATGAAAGTTGGAAAACTTTCAACACAAGTCTACCTGACCCCGGGTACTAACCTGGTTATCGGTTACGATGAAAATAAGAAAGAGTTCACCTTCACAGGGGAGACGGCATTAGAAAACATAGCCATCTCCGACTTTAACAGGTGGATGTCTGATGCAGAAAAGTCAAACCCGGGAATCCAGATTGCTGCCTATGGAGAACATGAATTTGTGGAAATATTGAATAAAAAATTCAGGAAAGCTCAGGAATATCTTGAAATGCAAAAGCAGAATATTTCTCCTGACTTGTATGAAAGGCTGGTAAAGAGAGTTAACCAAGCATCTTCAATGGATATGGTACGGTATCCCACCTATCATAAATATGCTACAATGAATGAAATAGAGATGACTCAAGGATATCACGAGCAAATCAATCAACTCAATGTCAATGATCCTGACCTTCTTGATTTTCCGGAAGGTGTTGCACTTGGAAGAGCCATGGTAGAAAAAGACATTGATTTTGAAAAGATCCGAAGTGTTCCTAAATATTACCAGGCATTGGTTGATAAAGTTGAAGAGACTTTTAATAATCAAGAATTGAAGGAGTATTTCACATATAGTTACTTAAGGGATAAAATCAATTATGGTGGCGGCATAGATGAAATTGAGGATCAACTGAGTTCTTTTTATTCTTCAGCATCAAACAATTATCTCGTAAGAACCTTAAAAAGGGAAGCTGACAAGTGGGCAGATCTTACCAGAGGTAAAGAAGCCCCGAATTTTTCAGGTACTACAAGGGAAGGCGAGCTGGTCAAGTTATCTGACCTTAAAGGCAAAAATGTTTATATCGATGTCTGGGCGACCTGGTGTGGACCATGTATCAGAGAGATTCCTTCACTCAAAGAAGTAGAACATGATTATGAAGATAAGAATGTAGAATTTGTAAGCATTTCTATAGATGCAGCCAAAGATTATGAAAAATGGGAAAAGTTTGTTGAGGAAAAAGAATTAGGAGGAACCCAACTATTTGCGGCCAATGATTGGAAATCAGAAGTGGCTACTTCATACAATATCCGTGGTATTCCAAGATTTATTTTAATTGATGAAGAAGGGAAGATTGTAAGGGCAGATGCACCGAGACCTTCAAGTCCGGAATTGAGAGAATTGCTCTCAGAAATAGGTATATAAATCCATTGTTTTACATTTGCAGTCTTAACTGCAGATATGGATTGGAGTACATGTTATAGTGATCAGACCATCGGGCGTAAGCGGAGTACCGTTGGTCCCAGGTCTCATTATCAGATCGATTATGACCGGATGATCTTCTCATCCGCATTCAGGAGGTTACAATCCAAGACCCAGGTATTTCCACTTCCAGGAACTTCTTTTGTCCATAACAGGCTGACACATTCTCTTGAAGTGGCCAGCGTCGGAAGATCTCTAGGAGCTATTGTCGGTCATCACATCAGCACTCAATTCATTGATAAAGAGGATTTAGAATCACAGGATTTTTATAGAAACGAATTATACAATGTCATCTCTGCAGCCTGTTTGGCCCATGATGTTGGAAATCCGGCATTCGGGCATTCCGGAGAAGAAGCCATCTCACATTTCTTTACAGAACATGAAAACGCTGTTATTGATGGCAGGGTTTTGCGTTCCTTCTATATGGATAAAGAATGGAGCGACCTGATACAATTTGAAGGGAATGCCAATGCATTGAGGTTGTTAACTCAAAATTATCCCGGTAAAGGAAAAGGTGGCCTCGGGCTTACCATCACCACACTAGCCTCCATCCTGAAATATCCTTGTGAGAGTACTTCCAGGAATAAGGCTTTCAAGCATCGTAAGAAGTATGGATTCTTTCAAAGTGAAAGAGAGATATTCTCAACCATTGCTGAAGAACTCAGTATGATCCCGGAAGATCACGATACAGATCTGATCTATAAGAGACACCCTTTTGTTTACCTGGTGGAGGCTGCAGATGATATATGTTATAATATCATTGACATGGAAGACGCCCATCGGCTGGGCATCTTATCCAGAGATCAGGTTGCAGAATCTTTTATCAGTGTAATTGGAGAAATCAACAACCCCATAGACAACTTACATAC
>JABDLO010000185.1 GCA_013002995.1 Saprospiraceae bacterium
CAGTTACCGTAAATGATGTAACTGCACCAGTGATCACCCCTCCTTTGAATTTGACACAACCAAACGATCCGGGAATTTGTGCGGCGGAAGTAATATTATCGGATCCAATCGCTGATGACAATTGCGAAATTGCAGCAATAGAAAACAACTCTCCAGGACTATTTTCAGTAGGATCTACTACCGTCACATGGACAGTAACTGATGTGAATGGAAATGCGACTAGTGCATCACAGATTGTAACTGTGACTAATGATGCACCGATAATTAATACACTCACAGGCCCCACAGGACCTGTAGTTGAGGGAGCAGAGATTTTCATTTCCGGTACCTTTACCGATAATAATTTGGCATCGGCAAGTGTAGATTGGGGAGATGGTCAATCTTCAGAAGCTCTAGTTACTGGAGATGCACTATCCAGTTCTTATACCTATACTGTACCAGGTTCTTATAACATAATTGTGACCCTGGAAGATGCCTGCGGAGAAATTGCTGAAGGAGTAATCGAGAATGTAGAAGTTATCGGTTCCTCCTTTGAGGGATTTGTAAAAGGAGCTGGATTCTTCCAGAGTCCACAAGGTGCTTACAAACCTAATCCTCATGCTTCCGGAAGATTTCTTTTTGGCTTCCTGGTGAAGAACCGCGAAAGATATGATCATCCAAAGGGAGGGACTATATTCTTCTTTAGAGCTGGTAGAATGTTATTTTCAAGTAAGGAATATGAATATCTACGGGTCAATGAAGGAGAAGCAATTTACCAGGGAACAGGAAGAGTAAACAGGCGGAAGAATGTTCATTTCAAAGTCACGGCTATAGATGGTCAGGCCAGTAATACGGATGAATATACTTCAGATGCGATTAAGATCAAGATCTGGAATGAAGATGGAGTTATTTATGAAAATGACTTAACAGAAATATACGCTGGCCATATTTGGATTTATCCCTACACAAGACGTTTGGCCTCCGCTCGTACAGTTGCTCCTGAAACATATCAGGAGGTAGATGAGACTACTCCAACAATTGAGGACTTAATTTCTGAGTATGGGGAGTCAAATATTATGGCTTATCCAAATCCATTTAATGAATCAATAAACATTGAATATATCCCATTGATGACAGGAAGGACCTCAGTAAGAATCTATGATCTTCAAGGGAGGATAGTGACAACAATTTTTGATGGTGAAGTTGAAGAATTCTTACCTCTAAACTGGGAGTTTAAACCAGATGAGTATTTAGATAATGGAGTATATCTATTAAGGATAGAAGACGGACTACTTCCTCAAACTATTCGATTAAACTATCACAGATAAGTTCTAATATGATATATGAGTCAAGGGCCTTTCCTAATATTTGGGGAAGGCCTTTTTATTTACATAATGCAGTCTGTATTAAATGGAGGTTGTTTTGGAGATACACCGTTGATAGCTACAATATTATCAAGTCTAACCACCTTACCTGATTCCATTATTGCAAATTCCTCTCCTTTTTTGCTCTTGAGATTGATGATCCTGTCAGAATATTCCTGGATCCCCTCATCCTCTTTTTTTATGGTAATCTTAATCAAATTACCTGTTGTAGCATGAGCCTCAAGAATATCATAGTAGCTACAATTTATGGGCTTGTATTCATCTCTATTGATCATTTTTAATCACCTGGAGAACGGTTTTCATTTCCTCAGGATTATTTACATTGGTGAGTGCATGATTATCCGGAGCTTCCAGTACTTCTGTATTGGATTTGATAAAGACTTTCAGAGGACATGAGTATCCAAATGAAAGGAAATATAACATCTCTGGATATGCTTTTGGTTCCCAAATGGTAATCAGGGGTTCTGGGAACTTATGATCTGTATCCCAGAAAGATGTAGCTACCTTTGACTGATTTCTATTGGAAACCAAATAATCCAGTGTGGCTCCATCAAGGTAAGGCAAATCACATGCAACTACTAACCAGGCCGCATTTGGATCTTTTCTGAAAGCTGATGTAATGCCACCAAACGGGCCAAGTCCATCAAATGTATCTGGCAAAGCCGGGTAATTGCTATCAATAGTATCGACTTGATCCGGACGGCAGGAAATAAATACTTCATCACAATAATTAGATAATAATTGTGCTGCGTATTCTCTTTGTGGAATGCCATGGTAATTTATAAGACCTTTATCCTGGTCCATTCTAACACTCTTTCCACCAGCCAAAACTAAACCTTTTAAGACAGGTCGATTGTTATTCAAAAATTGCTTTATGGTTCTGACAATATTCTCGGAATCATGGTAATCGTAAACAGGAATATTTTCAATGTCAGGAATGTGATCCTTAATGTATCCGGGAATTTCTACTTCAGAATTTATCATGAGGATCATAAACACATTTGTAATCTTTCCCAGCTTTTTTTGCAGGTCTTTTTTTGGATCAATAACCAATATTTGCCTGCCTGCACCAAAATGGTTGCCATTAACAATTACCAGGTCCTGATCAGAAAAGGATTTTTTAAGCTGATATGGATTTTCATTTCTGGACTTGTTGATTTGCAAAAAGTTTATTTTGTCCACAAAGTCTACGGTGGCACCTGAATCCAGGGACCCTGTTAGAATACCATCCTCTGGATCATTGGCATTTTTATGATCGGCATCAACATACGCTACATCCCACTCATCTTTCAATGATTGTATGGTCTCATATGCAAGTTTTTTTATGTTCCCACACGGAGTGCCTAGAATTGCCAGCTCATTTCTTCCATATTGACCAATTTGTGGTTTTACCAGTGGTGCATGTTTTTGGTGTATCCCCATAATCTATTTATACTCTTCTTTTAATCTAAAATCACTTTTTCCACCGGTTTTTTCCATCAGTCGTGTTTCCTTTATAATGATATCATGAGAAATACCTTTGCACATATCGTATATGGTCAGTGCAGTAACAGAGGCACCTACTATGGCCTCCATTTCCACCCCGGTTTTGGCATTAACTACTGCAGTACAAGTTATAATAACTTCGTCATCCCTGTGATCAATACTAATTGAGCAATTATCCAATCCTATGGGATGACAAAAAGGAATTAAGTCAGAGGTTTTCTTAGCTGCCATGGTACCGGCAACAATAGCTGTATGGAATACGGG
>JABDLO010000186.1 GCA_013002995.1 Saprospiraceae bacterium
GAACCAGGAGTTGCCAAGGTAAGAGGGATGTATCTTAGGTTCATTACCGTAAAACTCGAAAAAGACCATAAATTGATTGCTAAGACCAAGAAGTTGATCCTCGAAGGTCGTTCGTGGGTAAAAGATCATGATGGATTAAAGAGTGTAAGGGTTAATATTGATGTTGATCCTTACTAAATGAATTCAATAAATTAAGATAACCCGGACTCTTTATTGGAAGGCTTATTTCCGGGTATTTTATTCCTGACAAATAAAGTCCTTGTGGATAAGCCATGTCCTTTTGTAGCTTTCTTGTGTTTTGGTAATATAATCTTTAAAAGTTCCTTGATCAATCGATCCATTTCCTACATTGATCAACTTTGCTACAATAATTCTTATCATACCTCTTAAGAATCGATCGGCTTTAAATTGAAAACGAAAACGACTCCCGCACTTGCTCACATCAACACTCGCACTTTTTATATCACATATGGTGTGATTGTGCTTATCCGGCTGGCGACAGAGGTATCCAAAATCATGTTTTCCGATCAATTCATTCATAGCCTGCTTCATCTTTTTAAAGTCAAGTGTGTCAAGAGGGTAGTAGGCACTAACTCCAGAAAGGAAGGGGTCCTTCCTGGTATGTAAAAAATAATCGTATTTCCTTTCAACGGCGTTGTAACGAGCATGCCAATTTTCATCCACAATTGTGGTTTCAAATAAGGCTACCTGCTCATCCAAAAGATGATTGCAGATTCTTAAAAAGTCATTAGGAAGTACTGACATTGTGTCAAGATGAGCGATGTACTGGGCTGCGTGAACACCTGCGTCTGTTCTTCCACATCCTATAACTGTGAGTTTATCTCCAGTGATTTTTTGAATAACTCCTTCAAGGTGTTGCTGTACTGTATCCTTAGTGTTAGTCTGTCGTTGCCACCCACTGTAAGGAGTTCCATCGTATGACAAGTGAAGGAGGTATCTCAATGTTGCATGAATTATTGAATAACGTAAATAATGTTTAAGGCTTTACACTAATTTATTTTTAATATCTAATTTTCTGTGCCTTGCATCTGGGATTGTTCATTTTCTTTGCTGGCCAAAGAAAACGAACCAAAAGAAAGGCCACTTTTTCAAAGGAATTTTCAATTTTTCAATAGAAAAAAATTGAAACCGTTCATAAAATCCTAAAATTTCTCCATCCCGATAGCTATCGGGACGAAATTTCTTAACGGATTTTATTCACATATTCTATCTAACTAAACTGTAAATCCAACGTTCTTGGGTCTATCTGAAATTGTTTCATTTTCCTCATGAAGTTATTAATTACTTTTTGTTTTATCTGATCTGAGACTTGTTTTTCAGACATTGGGAAATACTCTTCTTGGTTTTTTACCATGTTAAACATTATTGTTGCTAATTTTCTTGCAGTGGCTGTGATTGCTGCAGCTCTTCCTTTTTTATATGCAATTCGCTTAAAAAATGCTGGAAGGTATCCTTCCTTTTTACGTGATATTGTATTCGCTGCATTTCGAAGGGCAACAGCAAGTGGACTCTTTCCTTTCGGCGTTCTACTACTTAAAATTTTTCCACCACTGATTTTATTATTTGGAGCTAGACGAAGCCAAGAACAAAACTCCTTATGACTGTCAAACTTATTAACACCCAGGCCCACTTCACTTATGAAGCTCAGCACAAGATTATAACTTACATTATCGATAGCAAATAAGTCTACTCCATAATATCTATAAGATAAGTTTTGTAGGCCAATATTGATTTGATTTTTGTTAACCACTTTAGTAGTTCCTTTTCTTAAAGGAGTATCTTTTACTACTTCTTCTAAAAGAATTTTGATTTGATGGTCTATGCTTTTTACTCTCTTTTCGTTGTTTATAAAAGCATTATAGCAGTCAGATAAGATAAAAACCTTCGTAACATCAATTTGACCAAGTAGACCTTTCAATAATTCTTCTTTTGACTTTCTTACTCTATGATCAACGAGTGAAACTAAATACTCTTTGTCAGTTTTCCCGTCAATTATTGCCTCAATAAGTCTTCGGCCTGAGCGACCAACGACATCGCTGATAATATTATCAATACGAAAATTCATTAGCCTTAATAATTTTTGCATTCTATTTACACATCGTGCGTTCTCCTTTAAAATCTGTGCTCTATGTCTGACAAGAGATCGAAGTGACTCTGTAAATTCATCAGGTAGAAAGCAACTTTTTAAAAAGCCTAATCGATGTAATTGATAGATACTTCTAGCATCTTGAAAATCAGTTTTTTTCTTGTAATTTTTGGTTTGTTTACCATCAACAAGCCTAACATCAAATCCAGATAATTGCAATGCACTAAATAAGGGTTGCCAATAGCTGCCTGTGCTTTCCATGGCAATGTTCTTCACCTGCTTTGATTTGAGATCTTTAATCAAAGTATCGATGTCTTCAGTAAAGACACCATATTCTTTAACATCCTCAGCTGTTAATCCCGTGGCTACAACAAAGCTTTTAGAACCAATATCAATACCACAGCAGCTCTCATTAACCACTAAAACCTCGACCATTTTCCGATTACGTTTTTTCCGCATGATTAATAGTTTAAGTGAAAAAATAAATCACGAGGATTCAGTATTTTTGATATTGAAATATTCTATACGGGGTAGAGCAGCAATGAGAGTTGCTGTTCTCCTCCAATTTTACATATCTAACCTGAAGTGAAGACAGATCATACTGAATAACTAGAATTCTGTTGGGGTTTGTTAACTCCATTACGTGAATAAGTTTCTTCCACGTGACAAAGTGAAGTTAGCTCTTTTACATACTTTATCCAAAGCTTGGAATTCTGTTGAAAATGATAAGTTATAAAAAACTAATTGCAATTTAATAGATTCTCTTATCCATTATTGATGTTAATATAACTGTTATACAAATGTTTTTCTGGTGTGAGATAGTTGTATGATGAATTTAGTTTTTTAATAAAATAATATGGTAATCTGGGTAAAAGCCGGCCTTATTTCTTTTAGTGAAGAAAGTGATTCAAATCCGTTAAGAAATAAAAAGTGTTTGAGCTCACGAAAACGATTAAAGAGAATTACTTAAAACGAAAACAACAGTGAATTTGAAAGACATAAAAGCGAGTTTTTTTATTTTAGGATTTGGATTGCTTTTGTAGCGTTAAGAAAGAAATCAAGCCTTGATTTTTTGGTTACTTTTTTATCAAGAAAAAAGTGACATTCTGAACTTGGTGAAACCATCAAATGTAGAATTGAAATCTATTGCATGACCCAAAACAACCTAATCTCAAATGTTATATAATTGATATACAATGACTTAGTTGGTAAAAACAATTCTTCTGTTGAAGTCAGGAAACAATGATTTCAAGAGGATAATATTATGCCTATCAGACAAATATATTTATCTCTAATATCGAACTCACGTTAACTTATTAATATGGTTACGTGGGTTATAATCATAGATACAAATGCCCAAAGTACCAAATACCCAAACAGCTAACTTACCCTTTTCATCACTACAATAGCATTGGAACACCAATAAGGAGAATTCAACTTCAATAAAAACTTCTTCCAAAGTTGCTCTAAAAATGACAGCCATTTAAAGCGACCGAGATATCCATGACCGAGGTATCCGTTATAAGTGATGATTTCATATCCAAGTTCAACGTACCAGGATTTCATTGAATCAGTAGGACCGATGCATTTTTTATAGTATGCTTGATATTTTCCTTCGATTGAGGGGTCTCTTTTTTGAATTTTGTAGATGATAAGGTCTGAAATAGAGGAGGGTAGGAGGAGATTTGCCATACTGGGCAGTCCGTATTTAGTGGCAAAAAAATGGCAGACTATTGTCTGCTTGTGGGTCATTTTTAATATGTTTTTATGAAAGGAGATCGGATCTTTTAGATGCTCCAATACCATGTGTGAGAATATCAGAGATAGATAGGAATGTAATTGTTTTTCAAAGTCTGACCAGGATTGACTGATGTTGCAGAGCATTAAAGTCGAGCTATGATCTCAACAATTCTTTCAGCTGTGTTTCCATCCCAAAGAGGAGGAATACCTCCAGACTTCCATTCCCCATTCAGTAATTTTTCCAAGTATGGAAGGATGTTATCAGGATTAGTACCTACTAATTCATTGGTACCAATAGTGATGGTTTCTGTCCTTTCAGTTGAATCTCTTAGGGTGATACAAGGTATCTTAAGCACTGTTGTCTCTTCTGTGATACCACCGGAATCTGTAATTACACCATCTGCGTGTTTAATCATATAAATAAATTCGAGGTACGACATGGGGCCTGTGATGATGAGATTGTTGAAGTCCATACCTAGTTGGTCGTACATCTTTTTGGTTCTGGGATGCATAGGAAAGACTACTTTCCTATCTTTTGCATGGTTGTTGATGATTTCCAACAATAAATGAAGACTTTTCATTGCATCTACATTAGATGGACGATGTAAGGTCATCACCAGGTATGGTTGATTGCCTAAATTATTTTCTTCCCAAAGGTTAGGTTTTTTAATGCGATCGAGATTACCAAGTAAGGAATCGATCATGGTATTGCCCACATAAAATATCTTATCATCTTTATGTCCTTCTCTTAAAAGATTTTCATTGGCTGCTTCAGAAGTAGTAAAGAAGTAATCAGTAATGCTATCTGTTACCATACGATTGATTTCCTCAGGCATTTTTTCGTCTCCTGAGCGAATACCACCTTCTACGTGGGCCACCTTCACCCATTCTTTTTTAGCTGTGATGGCACAGGCCATGGTAGAAGTAACATCACCTACCACCATACACA
>JABDLO010000199.1 GCA_013002995.1 Saprospiraceae bacterium
TACCAGGTTTTTCCCGACTCCACCATACCCACCAATGATCAATATCCTTTTTGTCATGTTAGCTTGAATTTATTGAATATCCATACTATTTCAACAGTAAAATTGACTCTTTAAATTCTATAATATGGAAATGTTACGGCTACTATGTATATGGAGCTCTACTTATTTCTATTTATAACTGATTACAACTTTCTCTTTGCTCTCAGGCACATAAATGAAGGAAATTCATTTAACTGCTTCCAATGTTTAGGATCATGATGTTCAAATTCAGGAATCGGCTTAGGTTCTATTAGTTTGTCAATGTAAAATCCATTTTCTGTAAATGGTGAAATGCACGATCCCAGAGGTCTTCTGTAACTATGCATTTCTACAGGCAATCCGAATCCTTTCCAAGTACAGGTGACATGCTCTACATCAAAGTACTTTTCAGACTTGAAATATTTATAGTCAAAGAAGGGATGTTCCATTGAGACTATTACAATTCCACCCGGCTTCAAAACCCTTTGAAATTCTCTTATAGTATCTGTCCAATCCGGAATAGAATGTAGAACCAATGCCGACAAAACTATATCAATACTTCCATTTTCTATCATTTTGAATGGCTTGCATAGATCATGGACGTAAAACTGTCCTTTCTCCTTATTCCTTTTTTTAGCTTCTTTTATCATATTGGGGCTCAGGTCAACTCCAATGACATCAGCTCCATTACCCATTAAAATTTCTGCATACCTCCCCGGGCCACAACCGGCATCCAGTATTTTTTTACCCTTAACTTCAGGTAATAAGCTCATGGTATTGGGAAGGTCATAGAATGCATTATGAGGCTTTATCTCAATGAGTGCATTGTAATTTTTAGAAAGCGCATTATAGGCAGAAAGGATTTTTTCTTTTGACATGGAATTTGGATTGAAATAGAATCCAAATATAATATCAATTACATCTCATATAAGATTCTATTGATCTTAATAACAGGTTGCCCTGCAAAATGCGGCCTGAATTGACTCATAGTAGATAAGAATTTTTCAGAACTACTAAAATACAGATAGGAGTCCTTGTCCTTCCAATAAGCCAGCACCTGAACTTCATTGGTCTCTTCATGAACTGAGAATACCGCTTTTACCCAATCATCCTGATCCTTTACTAATTCCGGATTAGTGGCTTTAAAAAGATCCAGAACACGGTCGACTTGTCCCGCTTTTATGGGCACTGTTGTTTTAACAATGAAATTAGCTTGATCCATAGGCTTTGAATTGCATGATGCCATCCAAATTACAGCAAATATCAATAACAGAGGTTTCATAGGTTGCTATTTTAGTCACCGTAAATTACAAATGTCTTCTCACATACGACACTACTATGCATTACATAGTAGCATGCTTTGCAATGTAGCTCGTATTGCATATATTAGTGAAAATACTGTTGATTATGAAAGTTCTTAAATGGGTTAAATACCTATTATTAGGTTCAATAGTATGCTTTGCCGCCTATGCACTTTATTTCATTTTCATTAGAAGTGAAATTCCTAAAACTCAACCGAATGTAAATCAGTCACCTCTGGGAAGACTGGATTCAACTTTCATTTCTTTTTCCAACCGATGGGGTGATTACATGGAAGTTCAAGAATACGATCTCGTATTACCTGAATTAAGAAATGATGACCTAAGCAATCACATATCGATACATTTTATAAAGATTCCAACGACAAGTCCCACTCCCGGAAGTCCAATATTTTTTCTTGCCGGAGGTCCTGGCACTCCTGGAAACTCTTTACTAAGTAGATCCTATTTCTATGTCTTTAAAAAATTGAGTGCATTGTCTGATGTCATCATCATCGACCAGCGGGGTACCGGTCATTCCATTCCAAATTTGAGATGCAGAAATACAATGGATATGCCAACTGAAGAATCCGAAAATTGGCAAGAAGATATATTAAATGATATTGTAAAAAAATGTGCAGCATGTGCCGATGAATTCAGAAGCATGAATATTAATCTTAATGGATATAATTCATTGGAAAGTGCTCACGACATTGATGCGATCAGGCAAGCCTTAGGTTATGATTTAATCTCCTTATTCGGATATAGTTATGGTACTACCCTGGCCCAGCATTATGTCTCACTTTATGAGCAGCATACTGACAAGCTCATATTTGCAGGACCAACTGCACCGGACCTCAGTCCTAAGTTACCCGAACAATTGGAATCTCAATACATGGTGATGGATTCGATAATTAGGGCAGATCCAAAAATGAGTAAGTACATACCGGACTTCATAGACCTGATGAAGGACCAGCATAAAATACTCGAATCGCAGTCAATTAAGATGGAACTACCTTTAATGGATGCTGTTGGGGATGATGATGGTGTCATATTTACATCTATTTTCAGAGTTATTGCATTTTTCAAACCCAGCTGGAATATTACATTAAGCGACACACACATGCGGATGATGATGGCTCAAAATTCTGGCAGGAGCGGGTGGACAAGGATTGCACCGAGGTATTATCATCTTCTTGCCAATGGAGAATATAGTCGACTGGGCAATTACCTGAGAAATTTCAGAAGGCAGACCATGCCCAATGCTTTATTTTTCACCGTTGCAGCATCTACCCATTATGACTCAGAGAGATGGAATTCTTCTATGATGCCAAGACCTGACCCGATCATCAATCACTTTGATATATCATTTGGAAGATATAAAGAAGTATTAGACGCATTTGAAGTTGATAAAATTGAAGGCTTAAATCAACCGATCTCATCTGAAAAGAGCATATTACTGATAGGTGGCACACTTGATGGACGCACACCAATGTCTAATATAGATTCCCTCAGCCTCAGATTTCCCAATGCTGAAAAAGTAATCATACACAATGGAAGTCATGATGATTTGGTTGACTCCGAGGTATTAGACATAATGATGTCTTACCTCAAAGGAGACTCTTTGGGGGTCGTAGAGCTTTATCGCTCTTTTGAATTTCTGCCTCCGGTTGATTTTGAGCTTACAATTGTTGACACCCTGGAAGTCTTCAGATTAAAGTATGGAATAGAGAAAGCAATTGAGAAATTCAAGGAATTAAAAGAAATTTACTCAATCTCCAATGAATATATTTATGATATATCAGAAGCAAGCCTAAATAATTATGGATATCAATTAATGAATGATAAATTATTTGTTGAAGCCGAAAAAGTATTACAATCAAATGCAGAGCTACATCCTCAATCTTCTAATGTTTACAATAGTCTTGCTGAGGCTCAGATTTCATTGGAAAAGTATGAAGATGCCGTAGTCAATCTTCAGCAGGCTGTAAGGCTCAACTACCTGGATGGATACTCTCATGGATTATTAAAAAGATATAAGGAAGGATCAGTTAAGTGATTCATATTTTGAAATAAATTTTTGATCCAATTCCGGTGAATCTTTATAAAGCACCCTTAATTCAAGCAATTGCTGCTTGAGTGATTTTACAGTTTCCTGATAGTCAGGATCATGAAAAACATTATTTAATTCTTTTGGATCCTTCAACCGATCATACAATTCCCACTCGTCCACATCGTAGTAGAAATGTGCCAACTTGAAATCCTTAGTTACAATACCATAATGTCGTTTCACCATATGTACCGCAGGATATTCGTAATAATGGTAATAGACAGCTTCTCTGGTCCATGAGTCTTTGTCTCCTTTTAATAAGGGTGTCAGACTTTCACCCTGCATATCATCCGGAGCCTGAATTTCGGCCATTTCGAGCATGGTTTGTGCAAAATCCAGGTTCTGTACCATTTCATTTTCAACAGAACCTCCCTTTGTAACTCCTGGCCATCTAACTAAAAGAGGAGTCTTAAAGGATTCATCATAGATAAATCGCTTATCAAACCATCCATGCTCACCCAGGTAAAATCCCTGATCAGAAGTATAAATGACAATCGTGTTTTCAGCAAGTCCACTTTCATCCAGATAGTCTAATAATCTACCTACGTTGTCATCAATAGAAGAAATACATCCCAGGTAATCCTGCATATATCTCTGGTACTTCCATTTCATTTTTTCTTCATCTGTCATATTTGGCCAGTGAGCTGCAAAATAGTCGTTGATCGAATCCAAAACAGGTTCATACTGGGCTTTCTGTTCGTCTGTCGATCTATTATATGCACCCCAGAAGCTGTTTTTAAACTCAGGAACAATCGGTTGAGCTTTATCTCCCATTTCAGCTATTAACTCCGGCCTGATCTTACTGTCATGTCCATACATCATGTGTTTCAACAAATTCATCTCTGCCGACCTGGCTGCACTTCCTCTACCTTTATAATCATCAAATAGTGTTTCCGGCTCGGGGAAAGTCTTTGCTGCAAATTCGCGGAATTTATCTGGTCTGGGCCACCAGGGTCTATGAGGTGCTTTGTGCAAATACATCATCATGAAAGGTTCATCCCCTCCACCTTCTCTCTTCAGGTAATCAAGGCTCAGGTCAGTAATGACATCTGTGACGTAACCATTAATTACAGTATCTCCTTCAGGAGTAATAAACCTGGGATTGATATAACTTCCCTGACCAGGCAAAATCATAAATTCGTCCACTCCTTTAGGGTTATTTCCAAAATGTAACTTCCCAAACATGGCTGTTTTATATCCATTATCCTGAAAGATCTGGGGAAAGGTTATCTGATTGGTATCAAATGGGAAACGGTTATCGATCTTACCGTTGATGTGAGAATGCTTTCCTGTGAGTATAGTTGCTCTTGAGGGAGCACAGATTGAGTTAGCTACACATGCATTCGAGAACAAAATTCCTTCATTGGCTAATCGATCGATATGAGGAGTTTCAATAAGTTGACTTCCATAAGAACTGATGGCTTGGTAAGCGTGATCATCTGACATAATGAAGATGATATTGGGTTTCACCTTTTCTATTTTGCTTTTACAGGAAAAAAATACTAACCCAATAAATACAATGGCAATTGATTTCATAGCATATCCCATATAAATGAATTATTGACAATTATTGAATTAAAACTGAATTCATCCTTGAATTAACAAAGTCTGCATGGCACGAGCCGGAATCCTAACTTCAGTCATCTGATCTCCAACAAAATATTTATATGCAATAGCCTCATCACTTTGATTCATTACAACTGTTGCCATCGATTGATCTTCATTTACAAAAGTAGTACTCAATAGGTGGCTCCGACTGCTTACTGTACTTACCCTTTTTGCACCAGGCTTCACATATTTAGAAAAATGACCGATATAATAGTAGGATGGAGTGTACACCCATTCATTTACATCCAAATCAGCATGGACAGGTGCAAAACAGAAATTACCAACATGGTTGGGCCCTCCATTATGATCCAGTAAAATGTTCCAATCTGTCCATCCTACGGTACCTGCATTAAAATCATTAATCATAGACCTTCCATATCTTTCAGCATTAGGCCAGAATTCATATTTTTCACGATCAAATCGCTCATTGCAGCCTTCAGTAAATAGCAATTTCTTGTCAGGATATGATTGATTAATTTGATGCAAATTCTCAAACATAGGATCTCCTCCAGCCCAGTTTTCATACCAGTGAAAACCAATTCCCCAAGCATATTTAGATGCTTCAGGGTCCTCAAAAATGGTATTGGCTCTATGATTGATCAAATCCCTATTGTGATCCCATACTACTATCTTCTTATCACCTAATCCTTCTTCTTCCATGACAGGACCGAGATAATCCCTAAGAAAGTCCCGTTCTTCTTCTGCAGTGTAAATACAAGATTCCCATCGCTGGACAGCCATCGGTTCATTCTGAATCGTGATCCCCCATATAGGCATTCCTTCTGCTTCATAGGCTTTTATAAATTTGGTATAATACAAGGCCCAGGATCTGTAATATTCTGGTAATAATTTCCCGCCCTGAAGCATATCCTCTTTTCCTTTCATAAATGGTGGCGGGCTCCAAGGGCTCGCATAAAATAAAAGTTCTCCACCTGCAGCTTCTATGGCCCGCTTGATCATTGGAATCCTGTATTGACGATCATGATCAATATTGAAAGTGCCCAACTCAGGGTCCTCATCAGTAACATATGTAAAACTTCCACTACTGAAATCACAACTGTGAATACTCGTCCTCAATAAGGAGTACCCTATCCCATAAACAGGATCGTAATATGCTTTTAATAATTCCTCTTGCTTATCTGATGGCATTTTTGCAAACACTTCAGCCGATGCATCGGTGATGGCTCCTCCAATGCCTATAAACTCCTGGAAGGTCTTTGCCGGATTAACAAAAATGGATACTTCAGACTCCAGTGGTTGCTCTGCTGAGGCAAAAGTCGAAGTGCCTGTTTGACCAAGCCTAAGTTCTGAATCTTTGGCAGTGGTATAAACATCTACTGATTTCCCCATCACTGAGAAGGTTTCTGTATTGGATTCATCGGTTTCAGCATCTTCAGAAGTTGATTCTTGATTACAACTAATCATAACCAGGCCAGAAATAAAAATAAAGAGGAGTATTTTCATGATTTTGAATATTATGTTTTTATCCTGAAAAGATACAATTCATTTTTTAATAGAATTCTATCCATTGTGGATTAATCTTCCGTCACTTTTTCTTGCTTTTGCAAAAGCAAAAAGTACCAACCAAAAGATATTAAACCAAAAATCAATGTGGCATAAATATCATAGATATCAAATCCTGAAGCCAGGCTCATGAATTCGTATCCGATCAATCCTATAACCACCATCAGAATCAACCAAAAATCCTTTTCATGCCCCTTACCTACCAAGGTGAGAATCATAAATATTGCAGTCATAGTCCCTGTTGAGTTACCAATCGTATCAGAAACATAAAAGTCAAAAATATCATTCTGATATACATAAGGTCTGATGAAGCTCCTTACCATCTCTGTTATAAACCATGCCATCAATCCAAGACCTAATGTCCACTTCTTAAGATCTGAATAATCATTTTTCCGGATCAACATCCTCCTCACACCCCAGAACACCAGCGGCAATAAAATGAACGGAATATAATTATCAAATTCACCCATAATTATTCACCTTTTTACTCTGAGTTACTCCGTGCAAAACTCCTTCAACTCTGTGGTTAAGTTTACTATCCTATCTGAACAAGCAATACCGCAAATTGCAACCCATCATACAAAGCATGCGAGATCACCAATGGTAAAAACCTCCGATACCTATAAAAATAAAAACACACCACCACACTTTTTAA
>JABDLO010000258.1 GCA_013002995.1 Saprospiraceae bacterium
GAGATATGGATGCGATTAGCCTTGCCACAAGAAATGAAATATTTTCACTGGTTGTAAAGGAAAATATTTCTGATAACATTCACAAACCTTCATTCGCCCAGGAAAAAGTCAGTCCTTATAACATGCCGGTAGCTACAGAAGAGCTTCAATTTCTTGATTTCAGCCTAGTTGATATTGATGGGGATACAGACCTTGATTTATTTACGCTTGCAATAGGTGGTGAAGCATTTCAGATTGATTATTATGAAAATATTCAATGCGTAGAATCTAGAGAAGAATTATTTATTGATATCTGTGAGGGCAGTGTATATGAAGGTTACTCTCAAAGTGGTGTATATATAGATACTGTTCAGAATAGTCAGGATTGTGATTCCATAAGGACCCTGAACTTAACTGTCCATCCGGTTTATGACCAGACTCAAAGGTACATGAAGTGTGATGGAGACACTTTATACTTAGGGGATCAGGTCATTACATCTAGCGGAAATTACTTAACTACATTGAAATCAATAATGGGATGTGACAGCACCATTACAGCCAATGTCACATTCTATTTAATCGACGCCTCTGTAACGCTTGATGAGAATGAACTTTCAACAGTTCAAGGGTATGAAACATACCAATGGATTAATTGCACAACAGGAGAAGATATTACAGGCCAGACTTCTGAAATTTTCACTCCGGAACAAACTGGAAGTTATGCAGTCAGAATTACTACTGCTACTGGATGTATCAAGACATCCGATTGTATTGAAGTGGTTGTAAGCAGTATTGAACAACAGATATTGAGTAGTAAGATCGAAGTTTATCCTAATCCTACTAATGGTCAATTTTTATTGAAAAATTCCACAGGAAAGAAAATTGATCGATTCAGAATTATCGACTTCAATGGCCGTAATATAAAAGATCTGTTATTTCCTAAAAATCTACAATTTACCATTGAAGGAATAGTCCCGGGTTGTTATCTGGTCTTGGTTACCTTAGGTGATTATGTAATCCCTAAAAAACTGATAATCATCTGATGTCTGAATATGAATAAGAGGTACCTCATATCATTATCTTTAATTGTCTTCAGTCTGTGGCTAGGGGTGCAGTTTTATGTACAACCTGGAAATGAGGTACCATTGATCAAAAAAATTGCAGAATTATTCTGGATTCCGATCATTTTACTTCCTGATTTGCCAGGATTCCTTAATGATTCTTTAAGTGATGGGTTATGGATGATGGCATTAGGGTCTACCATCATTGCCATTTGGGACCATACCATATCTTATCCATTTATCATATTCTATGGAATCTCAATTTTAGTTGGTTTAGGTTTTGAATTTGGGCAGGCGGTACGCATAATTCAGGGAACCTTTGATATATATGATTGCCTCGCCATTATTATGGGTGGCCTAGTCCCTTTAATCTTATTAAGTAAAAAGCAGCATTATGAATACAAATGTTAAATATGTAATGTCAAGTCTTGTAATAATATCATTTATTTTTATTGCATTGGCTCAAACTTCTTCAGATACTAAAGGAAGGAAATTCAATGATGAATTTTGTAGAACATTAGATGAAGCCGTCACTTATGAAGCTGATATTTATACCTCTGTTATAAATAAAAACACATTAGAACCTGTACCAGGTGTTGAGATAACTATAAAAGTTTACCATTATGAGGCAGTAAGAAAGCTGGTTGATGGGAAATTTCAGTGTGAAAAGAAATTAATTTTGAATAAAAAGCTTACAGAGCTTACTAATGAACATGGTGTTGTTACATTCCGGCCTGGTACATTTATATTTGTGCATGAACTAGATATGGTTGAGGGTGTAGTTGAGGCTTATCTAAACGATATTGGATATCATTCGGAAATATTCTGGAGAAATCATCAAAATATAAGTGGTGTAGATGTTACTTTTGAAGTTCTGAACAAAGAATCATTGTAGGAGAAAAATTTATCATTAAAAAATCTACTATTTCGTTGGTTCTTTAAGTTCTTACCTTTTAATTGAAAATGATTCATTTACGCTTGAAAAATTTGCAATGTATATAACATGATCACTTATTCATAGGACCAAATCAACTGTAAACCACTAATACTTTTAGCCTATAACTATAAATAATAGAAGGGAAAGCACATATCATAATCTTAAGTTTTGAATAACATTATGATCATTAATGTACAATATCTTAAATTTGCTATAAGTTTATAAGAAATGGAGAGTTACTAATTGTATTGACATTACTTACTTGAATATCCCTAACCATATGCAAAAATTATTTGATGCCATAAAAAAACAAAACATTGAATCCGCAGCCCGGATTGTTCAACTGTACCCTGAGAGTCTGGACGTAAAGGATACAAGGGGTTTTACTCCATTGATAATGGCAAGTTATACCGGCAATCATCAGATAACCAATTTATTACTGGATCGGGGTGCCGATATAGAAGGTCGTGATGCTGCAGGCAATACTGCTTTAATAGGAGTTGCATTTAAAGGACATACTGAGATTGCCTCTATCTTGCTGCTCAGAGGCGCTGATGTAAATGCCGTCAATAATCTTGGAGCATCAGCCTTAATTTATGCTGCTCAATTTGGCCAGAGCAAAATAGTAGATATGCTTCTTACTCACGGTGCAGATATACATCAGTCGGATAGCGAACAAAAAACAGCCCTGGACTATGCAAAGATCCAGGGTCATAAAGTTCTTGAAGAGAAATTGTCCGAATTGGTTAGTTCATAGACATGGGAACTTCCATTAAAAGTACCTTTGCATCACCGGTCGCTTTTACTTCCATCTGTTTCACGTTCCATATACCATATCCATCCCGTTCATTTAAGGGTTGGCCATTAATCTCCACATCTCCGTTAATCACAAATGCATACACTCCATGATTATTTCCTTTTAGCTTATAATGAGTCTCATTTCCAGCACTAAAGTCCCCCATATGAAACCATGCATCCTGGTGCACCCATA
Organism: Saprospiraceae bacterium; assembly: GCA_013002995.1. Lineage (GTDB taxonomy): Bacteria > Bacteroidota > Bacteroidia > Chitinophagales > Saprospiraceae > JABDLO01. The sequence goes on from JABDLO010000258.1 coordinate 2,969, forward strand.
CTCCTTCATCATCCGGATTGGGTGAAAGGATTTGATAAAATTGATTCTTGAGTTTAACAGGATCTAAAGTAATCTGATCATACCTTGGTTCAACATCTTTTTTGTTGGGAAAAACCCAGATCTGAAGAAACTTCACTGGCTCATCCGTATTCTTGTTGTATTCACTATGAAAGATCCCTGTTCCTGCACTCATTACCTGTACATCACCTTGCTTGATAACAGTTGTGTTACCCATTGAATCTTTATGCTCCAGGTCTCCTTCTAGCGGAATAGATATAATCTCCATGTTGTCATGTGGATGGGTACCGAATCCCCTACCTTCGATTACCATATCATCATTTAATACCCTAAGTACTCCAAAGTTCATCCTCTCCGGATTGTAATAATTGGCAAAACTGAATGAGTGATGGCTGTCCAGCCAACCATGATTGGCATGACCTCTTGTTTCTGCTTTATGCAATACTGAATTCATTGTTCTAAGATTTATTTATTACCCATATTTCAGGTAGATCAATAGATTAGTTCACATTATATAATGCCAATCTAGAGAAATTGTTAAATATTATAATAATTTATAATGTTTAATAAATTTATGATCAATAATTTATATATTAGCAATCCTTTTTTAATTAAACTTAAATTGAGAAAACTATGTCCGTATTAAAAGTTATTGAAATCTTATCTAATTCAGATAAGAGCTGGGAAGATGCAACTGCAAAAGGTGTTGAAAAAGCTTCTAAGTCAGTGAAAAGCATTAGATCAGCATTCGTTCAGAGCCAGAGTGTAACCGTTGAAGATGGAGAGGTAGCAGAGTATAGAGTAAATCTAAAAGTTACATTCGAAGTAAAAGATTAACTCACATTCTAGTTTTAGTATATTGAAAGAGGGCTTTCAGAATCTGAAAGCCCTCTTTTTTGATTAGTGGTGATCTACTAAAAAACGAAAAACTAACTGTAAACTATCTAATGATTAATAATTCTATCCCTAAATATTAATCACCTCTATAACGGGGAGGCATCCATATTGGTACTTCCCTGACAGTGAAATCAGGCAAAATGGGTGTTTACGCTTATACCCTTTCAGTATAAACCCTGATCAATAAGCCATGGAATCCCACCCATCCTGGATATCATTCTTAAATCTTTCAACCCATAGATCAGAAATATCATCAGCCGTCTTTCTATATCTGACTTCCGGAAAGGTGTATTGATCTTTGATATTGAGGAAGTCTAGAATCAGTGCTATCGTCCCTTCAAGATCCTGGACGTAATCTTCATATACCAGGGTCAGCGGATTGATCTTGTACCTTGTAAAATAGTCTTGCATATTGGCTTCCCTGAGCATGCTTTCTTTCCACAAGTGGAGAATGGCATTGAAATCATATTTATCTGCATAAAACTTTTGTTCTGTACTTTTCGATTTCCCGGCTTCTATGTGCCATTCATTATCCTGGATGGCCTTCCACCATGAGACCGCCTGTCTTACCTTATTGCGACGTGTCAGGAAAATATCCCTTACATCCGGAAAAAGATCTGCCCATAGATCTTTTTCTTCATCACCTGTGGCTATTCCTTTCAACTGAAGTAGTTCATCTTTTAATACGTTGTGCCTGTCTTTATGACTATCCATCTTACAACCGCCGATTGGAGTCCCCCCGGAACATGCTTCCTGAATGGCTCTGATCATTTCCGGATAATTTGAAACATTATACTTTTCTTTAAGATTAGACTCATCGTGCAAGGTGAGATGTTCACCAGGTGTTCCTGCTACTCCTGTATCCGAAAGCAACCTGGCCAGTAGAGTATGACCAGTACGCGGTGCGGTCCAGATTCTATAACTTCTTTTCATTCATTAATTATTGACCATTATAGTTCCAAATATATGTTGAATGTAACATACCATTCCATATTCTATACATACCATCACTAATCGTCTATAAGTGAGTAATTCTTATTGGTATTAAATAATATTAGTGAGCTAAGAAAGATCTGTAGAATATTTGTGTAAGATATTTGAGAGCTTTTTTATATCAGATGAATCGATTCCTGAAGCATCTAATTCATGACGTACACCATTCTTCTTTTCAATAATCATGGATTCATTAGATTCCTCCACAGATTCAATCTCCCTGTATTTCATAGATACTCCTCCGATCCTTGCATTTAGCCTGATGAGGATCCCTTTCTTATTCCACTGTACGTAGTTTCTGTGAAATAATATCTTCCCAAAGAAAACAACCGGAATTAAAAATCCAACTATATAAAATACCTTATGCAAGAATGGATTGATTAAAATGAAAAACTCAAATGCACCATTAATGATCAATACAACGGATAAGATGGACAACCATACCCATATACTATGAGTCATATCATCAAAGAAAATGCGTTTCATATATCGTTAATTAATCAGATGCTCCCTGGATAACTACTACAATTTCTCCTTTCAATTTGCGGTTTTGGATCTCCTCTAAAACATCACTTGCTGTCCCTCTGATCGCCTCTTCATAAATCTTGCTGATCTCTCTTATGATGGCACAATGTCTTTCCGGACCACAATATTGAACGACCTCTTTGATGCATTTCACAATCCGATGTGGAGACTCATAAAGAACCACTGTAACCGGTGATGAAGCAATAAACTCCCATCTCGTCTTCCTTCCTTTTTTGTGTGGAAGAAATCCTTCATAAAAATACTTTTCACATGGTAGACCGGACTTTACTAATGCGGGGATTACAGCTGTAGCTCCTGGAAGACATACGACTTCAACATTTGATTTAATCGCCTCTCTGATCAATAAATATCCCGGATCAGATATTCCTGGTGTGCCTGCATCAGAAATCAATGCCATATCTGCACCATTAACGAGCTCGCTTACTACCTGCTCTGTTGTTTTATGTTCGTTAAAAGCATGGTAAGATCGCATCGGTGTATCGATTTCATAATGTTTCAATAGCCTTCCACTGGTGCGGGTATCTTCAGCTAAGATAATGTCTGCTTCCTTTAATATGCGGATGGCCCTGAGGGTAATGTCTTCAATGTTTCCGATCGGAGTGGGAACGATGTAAAGCATGAATTAAATCTTTATCACTTTGTCCATGATAGAAAACTTCTGTCCTTTTACATGAAGCAAATACACTCCACTGTTCAATTCCTCCAATCGATCCAGTGAAAGCTGTCCATTATAAAGAGTTGATTTTCTCTTCATACTTAATCGGCCCTGAAGGTCATACAATTCTACATCTATTTCACCGATACTCGAATTGAGGTCCAGTAGGATGTTTAGCCTTTCGGCAAATGGATTGGGTTGAATTAAATATGAATTTATAATGCCATTAGGATCAATGGTTGATGTTCCCAGTCTTGTTAATACTGTAACTACATCAGAAAAATCTGAGTTGACATCTGTACAGTTGGCTTTAACCCTGAACTCATAGTTCCTGTTTCTTTCCAGTCCGGAGATGCGACCACTAGAAGTCATAAATGTATCTGAATTCCATTCATTTGAACCCATCAGACGATACTCGACCGTATAGTCATTGGCAACGTTCACATTGGTCCAGATCAATTCCACAGATGTGCTGGTAGTATTGAATGATTCTATGCTGATGGTCTGGTCGCAAGCAACTGAATTACTTATAGTAATACAATAATCTTCAACCTCTCCAAATTCTAATCCGGCATCGGAACAAGTGCCTTTAATATCATCATAGGACAGTATCACCCGCATTCTTGTTCCACCTGTGAGAGCATCTTCAGGGACCATTAATTGTCCGGTGACCATTTCTGAGGCAGCAGCAGGTGAGAAAGCTCGTTCCTCCTCACTGAATACTCCATCCTGATTCCAATCAATATAAATGGCCATATATTCATCAAAAGCTCCTCCAATAAATCCTGGATCAACGGCCACATCAGTCATTTGCCCTCTAGTCAGAGTGACTCCACTATATCCTATATTTTTGGAAAATCCGTAGGTGTTGATCCCTGTTTCCAGAACGGTCTCTCCGATTGTGACAGAATTGATATACTCAAATTCATTAGATATAAAATCAAGGTCACAATACAATGCATCACTGCATACTCCACAATTAATAGAACCGGTTACATTTCGGGTAAATGGAAGTGAATCATCACAATTGGCTTTGACTCTGAAACTATACCCGCTACAACTATTTATATTACTGAAAGTGAAAAATGGATCCGGAGTGATGATATGAGACCATTGTGTATCATAGAAGGTTTTGTACTCCAGCCTGTAGTCGTCGGCAACATTGATATTATCCCATTCTATGGTAAGGTCATCTCCTTCACTTGACACCCTGATATTTTCTGGGTTTTGACAACAGTTTTCAGATGTAAAATAGTAACTGTGGCTGTAAGGGCCATTCCCATCACACTTAGCCCTGAACTGAATTTCATAACGTTCACAATCTTCTAAATCATCAATAATCAATGGTGAAGTGGAGGAAGGAGCTGTCTTCCATGCCAGGTTTCCTATCTTTCTGTATCGTATATCCGTTCCAGTGCCATTTTGATTCCAGGCGATTTCAGCATCGGCAACAGACACCTCGATACCTACTTGCATAGGAGGGGTACATGGGTTACATAATTCTTCTGCGATATTTACAGCATTGGCGATATTGAGGTGACCACCGGTCAATACAAAGTCATTTAACTTTTCATTAGGAGTGACACTTCCGAGTATGATTTCTCTGGCAAGAAGCACTGCTTCTCCCCATGCATCCCTGTTTAGTTCAGCCAGTGCACCACAAGGTGTGGCATGCATCAGTGCTATAGCTCCTGTCACATGAGGGGCAGCACCGGAAGTCCCGGGAAAACTGGAATAATTATTCCCGGATCTGGTAGTCAGGACATTGTCTCCGGGAGCTGCAAGATCAATAGAATTTATACTATGTGCTGATCCATTGACCTTTGTTCCACTCTTAGAAAGATTGGTTACTCCGATCAGATATAGACTATTGCAATGGGTGGGGAGATCCCCTTCTTCATCTACGTTTAAGTTGATATTAGCAGTTGCAGCTACATTGGTTATTCCTACGAATCCCAATTCATCGTACATCTGGCAGAAGAGTGGTGCTTCATCTCTAAACCTTCGGTCAAATCCCCATGAAGCATTGGTTGCCACTACAAATGTTCCTTCCTCTCCACCACTTTCATTATACAACTTCCTTTGAGCGTAAGCATAAGCATAAGACTTAATACCATCGGCAACAGTTGAACCACCCCTGACATTCATGATCTTGATGTTCCAATTCACCCCTGCTACACCCATACCATTATTCCCGGTTGCTCCCACTATTCCGGCTACCTGGGTACCATGATCAGCATTTCTGGTGACATCATCATCATCATTGATGGCATCCCATCCACGGTAATCATCCACATATCCATTGTTATCGTCATCAATCCCATTATTGGGTATTTCTGCATGATTCACCCACATATTATCTCGTAAATCTTCATGAGTGATATCAACTCCATTATCAATGACACAAACGACTATGGTATCTCCATTAGCGGTTAATCCTCCAGTAGTAAGATCCCAGGCAATATCAGCATCTGTATCAAATCCTGCAATTCCTCCGGTTGATCCATCATTGATGTACTGCCATTGTTGAAAGAATCGTGTATCATTAGGAACAACTCGTTCATTAGATAAATAATTGAAAGTTACACCTTCAACCTTCTGCTGCCGATTGACATCGCGATTGAAGTCAATTTCATTGATTTCATTGTGGTCAAAAGTAATTTTCCAGATATTAAGTGGCTCAGATATCACCTGGGTGAGCTGAATATTGGTTTCCCTCCCTTTAAATGTAGTGTATGTACTTCTTAATTGAGTAGGATCAAGTCCATCCTTCACCTGGATCAATAATTCTCCCTGTCGCCTATCCAGTTTTTGAGCATTCAGATTGAATGTTATAAGGATCCCCAACAGCAGCATCCACTTTTTACTCATTATAATCTCGGTTTTATTATTGTCGCTTTCGCAAAATATAGGATTTCAATTAAAATCTCTGGCTATTGACCTCTAAATATGATTTTATTAACCAGTTTAGAAACAGCTTTAAAGGCTCTTTTGTTATCATAGATGAAAGTGAACGGTATGCGACAAATGTATTACATGACACATAAAGGATAAAAAATTGTTAAACATCTTATCCATGATGTGCATTATAGTATATTAGTCGTTAGACGATTATTGAGACTCAGATGAGAAAAATTTTGTCCATATTATTTTTGGGTATCTTCATCCAACTATCTGCACAACCTGACAATGATGAATGTCAGTTTGCAACCTTCATTCCTTCAGTAGATGAGTATTGTTCCAATCCTGGTCAGTTTACTAATGTAGAAGCACTTCCAGACCAGGGATTTGATAATTTTTGTTTTTTAAATTACGAGAATGGTGTTTGGTTCAGCTTTGTACCCCGGGAACCAGCAGTAATCATACAGGTTTTTGGGAATAGTGGGTTAAATGGATCTTTACAGTTTCCTAAGATTGCTTTATTCAGTGATTGTGGAGAATTCATTGAATGTTCGCCAGGAAAAAATGAAGGCAATGATGAATTGGTTCAGGATGGTCTGATTATCGGTCAACTATATTATGTAATGGTAGAATCTGCAATTGGAAATGAAGGAACATTTACCATGTGCATTGATGAGTTTGTAGCTCCCAAAGCTCCTGAGGCGGATTGTGGGAATTCTGTAGTGCTTTGTGACAAATCTCCTTTTACCATACAGAATCTTAATACAGCTGGTAGTAATACCAATGAAGTGGATGGTTCATGCATACAGCAAGAATTCGCTTCCTCCTGGTACACATGGACTTGTGATGATCCAGGAACACTTACATTCGATCTGATTCCTAACGATTTCGGCATCAATGCAATCACAGATGATCTAGACTTTGCAATATATGAATTGCCCAATGGTATCAATAATTGTAGTAATAAAGTACTTGTAAGATGTATGGCATCTGGTGCCAATACCCTGGGTAATGGAGCCATTGCACCTCTCAGTGAGTGGGCGGCATGTAACGGAATTACAGGTTTGCGAGCTGGTGAGACAGATACCAATGAAGATCCGGGATGTCTTGCCGGAAGCAGTAATTTCATTGCACCGTTGAATATGGAATCCGGGAAATCATATGCATTAGTGATCAATAACTTCAGCAGATCCGGATTAGGATTTCATATAGAATTTGGGGGAACAGGTACTTTTTTAGGCCCGCAACCTGATTTTGACTTGACAGCGGTCCAGGCATTTGAATGCGATAAAACGGTTATTTTCAATAACTTATCTTTTTCTGAAACGGATAGCATTATCAGTTATGAGTGGAATTTTGGAGTAGGCTCCGATGATCCATTTAAGACGGGACCGGGACCACATGACATCATCTATGAATCATTTGGAGATAAAATAGCGGCTTTAACGGTTGAAACTTCTAGAGGATGCAGAGTAACTAAAGTATTGGACTTTCCGATCGAAGCATGCTGTGCTGACACCTCCAATCTCGCGGTAAATGCAGATATAAGAGATATAATATGCCATGGGGATGCTACAGGTCAGATTACAAGTACTGGTCGCAATGGAGCTCCTCAATACTCTTACAGTCTCGATGGTCAGAACTTCCAACCCAATCCCAGATTTACCAGATTGATTGCCGGGGAATACCTGGTATATATTCAAGATATAAAAGGTTGTGTCAATGCTACTACTGTAGTTATAGAGGAACCACCACCACTAATAGTTACTGCCACTGGGGATACTACCATTGACCTAGGGTTGAGTACACCAATTTCTGCTTCTCATTCACCACCGGGGTCTGATGTAACCTATACATGGTCTCCACCGGATGGATTATCCTGTGATGATTGTCCAGACCCCGTGTCTATGACACCAGGAACTACTTCTTATATTGTTACTATAGAAGATGAGGCTGGATGTACGTCAACCGACACTGTTACAATAAGAGTCAATTCTAATTACCAGATCTATACACCCAATATCTTCTCCCCAAATGAAGATGGAAATAATGACAACTTCCCTGTCTTTGGTAATATTGCTGCTGATGCCATTGAAGAAATGATCATATTCGATAGGTGGGGAAATAAGGTTTACGAAAGCCAGAGCATGGTACTCAATGACCGTACTTCAGGATGGGATGGAAGATTCCTGGATAAATTTGTTAATCCCGGCGTATTTACCTGGGTCGCCAAGGTTCGATTCATTGATGGCGTTGTAGAAACGTTCACTGGGGATATTACGGTGTTGAGGTAGATTGAGTCGTAGTAAAAAAATCATTCATTTTACCACTAAGAAGCATTAAGGGTCCACTAAGAAGGCACTAAGAAAAATATTTTACACATAATTCTCGGGGGGAACGCGGCGAGTTAACCTATTTCAAAAATCCGCGATGTTCCGCCTTATCCGTTACCCTCCTTCGCCAGTTGAAATTTTGATGAAACGAGAATGGGTCTGCATAGCTATATTATAATACAAGGATTAAATATTACCTAAGGCTACAGAGGGCACTGTCAGCGTTCTATCCAATGTTACATTATTACTCAATCTTGTTACACTTGTCCACTCGTGTTGTGTCCAATCTTCTTATACTTGAATTATACCAAAACAAAAAATCATGAAAAAGACTCATAACCTTATTTCCATGATAGCATTTACTTCAATAATAGTTTTCTTTATGCAATCTTGTTCTGTGGGCGGACTTTTGATAGGATCAATCATGGATAGTACGGATGATACGGATTATGAAGTACCTATTAAAACAGGAGAAGGTTGGATCGCGCCTGATAGTAAAAATGATGAAGCGAGGATCCTACTCAACAATGGTAAATCAGTAAAAGGAAAATATCTAGGAACTGAAAAGATTTACAGTGGAGGTGACTCTATCGATGTAGTCCTTATTAAATCCAATAATCAAATAAAAAAGATACCTGTGGATATTATTGCATATACCAAAATTCACAAAAACAATAAAAATCATGCACAATCAGGATTCCTCGTCGGTATTGGTGTTGACCTCTTTATTGTTGCCATGGTGGCTGCTTCAGGTGGATTTTCATTTGGACCAGCATGGTCCGGATCTATTTGATCGATAGAGGATAGTTTTGAAGGAATTTCAGCCTCGATCACAATGTTTCGGGTGGGGACGCGGCGAGACAACCTAATTTTAAAATCTGCGAGAATCCGTCCAATACTTTACCCTCCTTCGCCATTTGAAATTGTGATGAAACGAGAATGGGTCTGCATAGCTATATTATAACCCGGGGATTAAATATTACCCAGAGCTACAGAGGGCACTGTCAGCGTTCCATCCGAAATTGATACCAAACCACCTAAACCACCTAAACCACCTAAACCACCTAAACCAAAATACATATTTACTACCTTTGTATCGTTATTCTTTCAATGATCCGTCAAATTCTCATAGCAATCCTAATCATTTGCACGATAAGTGCTTGCTCTAATGATATGAAAGACGTAGAAGCTTTGATATCAGGAGCCGGTGTCAATAAAGAGGTAGCTACAGATGTTGAGATATTTTATTCCGATTCAGCAGTAGTGAGGATTAAAATCACGGCTCCTACATTGGTGCGACATATCGGAAAGAGTTCTCAGGATGAAGAATTTCCGGATGGTCTTCTGGTAGAATTCTACAATAATAAGAAGCGGCCATATTCTTGGCTAAAGGCGGATTACGGAATGCGAGATGTGCTGAAGAAAAAAATAGTAACTAAGGGCAACGTAGAAATGTACAACCGCAAAGATGAAAAGCTGATGACCAGTGAATTGATATGGGATGAAGGTGAAGAAATTCTTTACACTGAAAAATTTGTAAAAATCATCCAACCTGAATCTCAGGATACTTCAACAGGGTTTGGATTTATAACCAACCAGGATTTTACCAGATTTGAAATTAAAAGGAAAGGTTCGGCTTCTCTTAATCTGGAAAGACTGAAAGAAGACCTTAAACAAAGTAATTAATGGTACTGACATTATTCATAATAATATTCCTGGCGCTATCGGCTTTCTTTTCCGGATCAGAAATAGCCTTTGTTTCTGCCAATAAACTGGGAATTGAGGTTTTAAGAAATAAAGGTAGTAAAAGAGGTACCATTCTGGCCCGATTCTATGATCGCCCTAATAAATTTATTTCTGCCATGCTGGTAGGGAATAACATTTCACTGGTGGCATTTACTTACTTGATGGAGATCCTACTGAAGCCACTGCTGGTTCCGGCCATAGGTGATACAGCATGGACCCTTCTGGCATTGACAATTATTGTTACCGTAGTGGTATTGATTTTCGGAGAATTTCTTCCAAAGACCCTTTTCAGATTGTATTCCAATGAAATCCTTCTGAGGTTTACTTATCCACTATATTTCTTTAAGTACATTCTGGCCTTTCCTACATGGATAATGAATAAGCTGTCTAATTTTATTCTTTCCAAAATCTTCAGAGTACCTATAGAAAGAGTGGAACATACCCTTACCAGGGTGGATCTTGAGCATTTTATCGACAACAATATTTCGGAAGAGGAGGATATTGACAAGGAAATACTAACCAATGCACTCAATTTATCCCGTATCAAAGTGAGGGACTGTTTTATACCCAGAACAGAAATAGTCTTTATGGATGTTGAAGGAACGATAGAAGAACTCACCCAGATATTTAAGGAGAGTCGGCATTCAAGAATTCTAATTGTTGATGGAGATATTGAGAATGTTCTGGGTTATATCCACCATCAACAGTTATTAACCAACCCGATGTCAGTCCGTAGATTGATCCTGGATATTCTTTACGTACCCGAAGCCATGAATGCCCAGGACTTGATGTTGAGATTCATAAGGGAAGGGACCAATATCGCCTGTGTGGTCGATGAATACGGAGGAACTGCAGGAATCATTACCCTTGAGGACATATTGGAAGAAATATTTGGTGAGATTGAAGACGAGCATGATGAAGAAGAGTTTATAGAACAACAGATCAATGAAGATGAGTTTATGCTTTCAGGAAGATTGGAGATTGATTACCTCAATGAAAAATATGATGAATTGAATTTTCCAGAAGGTGATTACCATACGTTATCAGGTTACATAGTGATGACATCAGAAAGCATTCCTGAAGAAGATGGCAGCAAGTTTGAGATGGACGGTTACTGCTTTGTTGTTGAGCGACTTTCAGATACAAAAATTGAGCTTGTAAGAGTCATCAGGCTGAGTTCTGAGGATAATTAAAAGCCGTTAAACAATTGTTAAGTAAGTGTCATTTCCGACAAAACTATGTGAGAAAAATCTATTTTGGAGAGACTTTTGTTTATAAATTGGATAAAAGTTCTATATTTGAACCATCATCAATTAAATATTTGCATATAGAAATAAAACGTCTACACTAATACATTTTAGAAAAATTTAGTTTTTTAACCCACAATATGTATAAGTATGGATGTTATGCAAATTAGCGATCAGCAACTAATTTCAAATTATTTAGACGGAGACGATAAGTCATTTGCAGTGCTTCTTAACAGGCATCGTGATAAGATTTTCACCTCTATTTACCTGTTTGTAAAAGACACCGATATGGCAGAGGATATCTTCCAGGATGTCTTTATAAAAATCATTGATACCCTCAGAAAAGGGAAATACAACCATGAAGGCAAGTTCCTTCAATGGGCACTTAGGATCTCATACAATATGTGTGTAGATAATTTTAGAAGATCAAAGAGACGTACCAAGGTTTCAGCAACAGAAACATTTGACATCTTTGATGTTTTAGAATCCAGAGATGATAATATGGAAGCTACCATCATCAAGAGTCAGGTACACAAGAAAGTAAGAAAACTGGTTGATCAACTTCCTCCGGAGCAAAGAGAAGTTGTCATCCTTAGGCACTACGCTGATATGAGCTTTAAGGAAATTTCACAATTAACAAGAGTGAGCATTAATACTGCACTAGGAAGAATGAGATATGCCCTCATTAACATGAGAAAAATGGCTGGAGAAAGAGAATTGTTGATGCAGTAGTATCATAACATCCAGATATACTAAAGGAGATAGTGGTGTTGTCCATCGCTATCTCCTTTTTTTTTCAAGACTTCGGGACTTCGAGACATATTTCGGAACGGGGGCTTCAGCCCCAGAAAGAGTGCAAATAGTTTTAGGAGACCTAAGTCCCTGGTTCTTATGCCTTGATTAATATGGAATTGAGGACCACCAAGAAAGAAAAGATTCGCAAGAGGTCGGGAGACCTTTGCTTAAGTAATGTACTCAAAAATTAAGGGAAGGTGTCCCCACCTCTCCCGTATCCCCTGATCCAAAAAACCATCGCTATCTCCTTTTTTTATGTGGAAC
>JABDLO010000281.1 GCA_013002995.1 Saprospiraceae bacterium
TAATTATTAAATTGTCGTTTAAGTAAGCTGATGAATTATGAATCGAAAAGTAAAACACACCCTAGTTATATCTATCTGGATTTTATTATTGACAAGTCTGTCAATTTTTGAGGTAGATGCTCAGTTATCTGATCTTATTGCCCAGGCTAATGAACAGTTCAGCCCTATTGAAACAGATAAGGAGATCATCAATCAGGAGGTTGTGGTCGACCAGGAACAGCCTTATAATGTTGAATTGATCAGAACGACTGAAAAAATCAAAGATGGAAAGCAAAAAGTAGAACGATACCTATTTAACATTGCCCTGCTCAATGAAAACAAGGTTGCTATTAAGTCCAGCAAGAATAAGATGCTCTTAAAGATGGAGACCAAAGGAGGTAAGTACATCCAGCGATTTGAAGATGAAAAATCCAAAGGATATACCAATGTGCTGGAAATTCAATACGTAGATATTGATGATGCAAGAAGTGCCAAGTCTACCTGGGAAGCTTTAATTCCGGTTGCCAAGACGGATTGGACACAAGCCATTAATCTTCCTAAGTCTTTGGGGGATTTAAAGACATGGCTTCGACCTTATGTGGGAGACGTGGATATGGGAAAACAAGTAGCTTCTCAGTCTTTAACTGAAAGTACCATCTACGACGATTATGTCAATTATGAAGTTTCTAATTTGAAAGGAAAGGAGAAAAGAGAAATTTATCGTTTTTCACTTGCTGATATTGATAATGAGTCTCTAAGGGTCGGGCCCAGTGGATCTACGATCAAGATGGATTTAAAGACCGAAGGAAATAAAAAGTTGATCCTTAAAGAAGATGAAGATGGTACCACCTTCCAGAATAATTTAACCATATACTTTGCCGACGCAGGATCTGCTCTTGAAATGTCCAAAGGCATGGAGGTTGTTACGGCAATGGCTCAGTTGACTGCTGATGAAAGAATAAAAAGCTATGAGACTTGTGAGGATTGTCTTGGAGGATTCAGTGAAGTGATCAACCAATATCAGGGAAGAAAGATTAATACAGGTCTTGAAGGAGATTGTAAATCAGTATTGACACTTGATAAAGGCGGAAATGATGAATCCTATGAATTCAGATGGGCAGATCTTGATGCCAAGAGGGTGAAACAAGATTTTGGGACCAATGAGATGAAATTGACCCTGGAAACAATCGGTAAGAGAAAATTCATTACCAAAAAGGCTGAAGGTGAAATAAAAGGATATCAAAACAAGATTGAATTTTACTTTAATAACCTGGAGACTTTCAGGAAATCCGGCATTCAGGTAAAGTCTATTATTGAATCATGTGATGTAGATATTATGGCTGAATCTGTGACATGGATGGATGAGCTTTTTTCTGCAGGGTCAATCAATAAGATGGATCAAAGCATCAGCAATGAAGAAGAATGTTCTGTCATTTATACTTCAGGGGATGCTGAAGGTGATAAAAGTTATTCTTATGAATTCAATTTATACGATTTGGATTCCAAGCGTATTAATATGAAGATTTCGAAGTCTAAGCTCCAACTGGAAGTTAATACCAATAATAAAGAGAAGATCATCACCAAGACCAATCAGGATGGGAAGTTGGAGTATACCAATAAAGTCATTCTTGATTTTGATAACCTTGATAACTTACGAAAGGCTGAATTATCTTTTGTTCAATTGATTGGTGGATGTAGTGAAGGGTAGGGTTTATTGAATTCAAATAGGTATTCTTTAATCACAGAGAAATCTTTTGTCACGTTATCATAAAGTTTTATTTAGGTTTAGATTTTTTTCAAAGGGAGCCTAAATCAACCACATCATGTAATTGTAGTATCCTATTAGGCTTCAATAGGTGAGATTAATCATGTTTTCTAAATTGGATATTTAAGTTCGATCCAAAAGTCCTAAACAGCGTCATTCCCTTTTATATTTTAACAATTGTGTTTTTAACTGCTTGATTTATAAAGGATAAGACTGTAACTTGAAGGAACTTATTTAATAACCTCAATTCTAACCAATGAAAAAATTCTTATTTCTACCCATTTTCTTTTTACTGATTATGGCTTGCAGTAAAGAAGAAAATGTAAATCATCAAAATGATGTTCTCCTAAGCATAAGATCCAATAAGCACATTCAAATTAAGGTACAGGAGCCCAATACAAAAAATGCTCGTGGAGAGGCAGTACATATTTTTTTAGGAAGTCCAGGCTGTACTTGTGAATTGGCAAATACACCTGATTCTAACTGCAAGGAAACAGGTTCCAACTTCTTAGTAGCTGATGGAAATGCAGATTCTGATTTTGTAACTGATAAAAACGGGAAGGTACAGGTGGTAGGCAGTTCAAAAGGTTTCTTTCCTCATGTTGAATACACTGCTTGTGTTCAATATTTTTCTGCCACACCATGCAATCTCAATGATTATGAAGACTGTGGAGATGGAACTGTTCCAGGTTTTGGCAAATGTGAGTGGGCTGCGACTTGTGTAAAATTTACTACCAACGGCAGTGCTGGTACCAACGGTCAAATAAAGCTAAAGAAGAAGTAGAAAATCAAATTCATTATTTACTTTACCCTAAAGTACGGATTTGTAACTGTCCCTCTTTTACTAAGTCTCCTTTGAGGCTATTAAAGAATCTATGGCTTCTTGATACTGGATTCCACTTAGATTGGGATAATATTTTAAACTACCGATCCTATCTAAAGAAGTCTAATACTCAGTATGTCCTTTGTCAACAAAAAAAGACCATAAAAATTAATTTTGTGATCTTTATGAAGTGACCGGTCTGCCTTCGATAAATCTTCGGCAGGTAAATCTGGGGCTTCCCGATGCTCCGTTTCACTGCGATCGGGATAACCTTCTCGCCCCCTCCATTTTATGTATTGTTTGAAAGTATATTACATAAAAAAAGAGCTTACCACAATTCGTGATAAACTCTTTTTGTGACCGTACTGACGAAAATGACTTCAAGGCTTGCGCCTTTTGCATTTTGTCAGCACCTTGTGTATTGTTGGAGGGATAACATAAAAAAAGAGCTCACCACATTTCGTGATAAACTCTTTTAAGTGACCGGTCTGGGGCTCGAACCCAGGACCCACGCCTTAAAAGGGCGTTGCTCTACCAACTGAGCTAACCGGTCTTTCAGGTGATTTTATTCACCTTAGGTGCACAATTTACATTGGATCGTTCTTATTCTCATATTCCAGGAAATGCTGCCATTTCCAAACGGAGTGCAAATATACATTCTACTTTCAAAATTCAAAACCAAAAAACCAAAATATTGTAATGAAAATCCATATAAAATTTCATGAATAGATATGTATAACAATATCTCTTAATAAATACATTTCACTTCCAGCTTGTTCAGTGATGCCATTTAAATCTCATCAACAACTAAAATACAGTTTAATCATTCATTATTCCATTGGCTAGTCAGAAAGGAGCATTTAATCATCTAGAGGTGTTTGGTAGTTGATCTAATTGTAATTTGAATAAACTAAAAAGTACAATCATGCCTACCAAAAAGTTAACAAGTCAAAGATTCAGGTATCAATATGCAGCTAAATTTATATGCACAGCAACCATTCCTGATACTTCTCAGCAGAGTTCTTTCCCGCCTGGGAGCTATGCCACAGCGATTAATATTCACAATCCTTTCGAGCGATCTGTAAAATTCAGGGTTAAGATTGCTCAGCCAGGCCAGATCAGTAAATGGCTTACTTTTAGTCTTAAGGGTGATGAGGTATTAAGACTGACCTGCAAGGAAGTTGAGAAATTTGAAGTTGTAACTATCCATGGGTTTGAAGGATTTATGGTGATTGAAAGCCTATACAGCCTGGATGTTACTGCGGTATATACAGCTGCAGGGCGTGACACTTATGTGACCAGCATGGATGTGGAAGAAGTAAAGGAGAGAAGGCTTAGATAGTTTTAGATTGGGCCAGTCGTTTAAATTCACGAGCGTTATCCCCTATATCTGCACCCAATAAAAGTGAAATGGGTTTAGTGGCTTCATATTCATTTAAAATAATTCTTATGATGCTGATGGCAGGAAGTGCGAGAATAACTCCACCTATTCCCCATAGTGTCCCAAAAAATAAAAGTGCAACAATAGCAGCAAAAGGATTAACATTTACTTTGTCACCCACGACTTTAGGAGTTATCAGATTTCCTTCAAGTTGTTGTACAATACCGTACAT